>NZ_WUEH01000004.1 GCF_010468615.1 Pseudodesulfovibrio sp. JC047
ACATTACTAATACGCCATAAGGCGAGGGTGAAGCCTGGCCTAATTAAAGAGAAAACAACGAAGAAAGGGAGCTCTTGACATGGTGCCGCATAAGAAAAAGGCCTCTGCATAAGCAAAGGCCTTGATCCATCAATGAAGGTCGGCGCAGTGGCCTAGAGTGGTCCTGAATTCATCACGGTAGACAGGTCCTCGATCTTTCCTGTTTTGATACGGTGGTTATAGATGTCTTCCATATCCTTATAGACCTGGAACACCTGGAAGAAACCATGCCAATGCGAATAGTCGGGACCATTCATGGCGGTTCCCTGTCTGGCTCGACGGCCAGTGTGATGCCACAGATAGTACATCAACTCCTGAAATCCGTCTTTCCACGGGTCTTTCTTGAGCAACCCCTTGGCCTTGAGATCCTTCTTCATGCTCACGGCCTTGTCCCAATACGCATTGTACAGAGAGACCGCGTTATCCAAAAGATCCCGCTGGTTATTGGTATGCATGGAACTATGACAGCTCTTGCACACCTTGCGCATGAGTTTGTCACCCTTTTCTCCATCACCGCGCTCGTTCTTGCGAAGCTCACTGCGAGGATGCATAAGATCCCACTTCAGCCGCTCGTTCACGTTATGCGTGGTGCTCAATTCACCGATACCGGCCATATGACAGACCGCACAGGTCGGTGCATCGTAATCGCCCGGTTCCCACGTATCGGGAGCGGCCTCGAAGTTCCACTTTTCACCATGAGCGAGATACATCTGCCCATGTTTCGATTCGTGATAAATCTCAATATTGGGATGATCCGGGCCAAGATGGCAGGATGCGCACGCCTCGGGTTTCCGAGCTTCGGACACCGAGAACTGATGGCGGGTATGACAGACCGTGCAGGTACCGATGGAGCCATCGGGATAGCGAGTTCCCACGCCACCCGGCCAGGTGTTGTTGATCGGTTTGTTATCCGCACCGAGTTCAACCTTGGTTCCGTGACACATCTGGCAGCCGGCAGCCCGGGAGGCCATGTTCGGTCCCGACCCCTTCTCAAGACCCAAAATCATGCCGCCCTCGTTGGTGTACATGAGCGTCTGAAACTTGGGGATATCCAACACTGGCCGTCCGGCAAGGTGCGCGTGTCCCGACTTCAGGAACTGCTCGACCTCACGGGGGTGACACTTGGAACACGTCTTTGAAGACACCATGGGCGACGTATAGATATCCGTCCCTTTCAGGCCTTCACACTGGCTCGCCATGGGGGAATCCTTTTCAACGACATGACAGTCGTAGCAGGAAACCGTGGCGTGTCCCATCTTTCCATTTTTCCAATTTTCAATGATGCCAGGTGTCTCTTTCGAATGACACTCAATGCATTGTTTGGCCGCTTCGGTATATCCCCGATGGACCAACAATGTCTGCGTCTCCAACTCGATACCCTCTGTCTTTTGGGTCTGGCCTTGAGCCAAGCCCACAGCGGGTAGAAGAAGACTGAAAAGCCCGGCGATCAGGGCTGAAACAACGTTTCTCTTCATCATCTCTCCTCGATTCCTCGTGCAATATGCACAGTATTACTTGCCATAAAACGTCTTGATTTCCGTTATCATGTTTTTGTGGCCCACATGCTCATGGCAATCCACACAGTGTTTATCCAACGTCCCCAACAGGTATTGCCTATGGGCCAAAATTCCGGAGGTCTTCATCCCCGTGGGTGTCAAATTCTGATGACACCGGCGACAGGCGTTGTCGTAGGTAAATTCCCGACGAGAACGGAGCCGTTCAATCCATGCATAATTTTCCGGATCGATGGTCATGTTCAGGAGTATGTCGCGAGTGCCGGTGTAAGCCTTGGCACTCACATACTCGACGAAATCACCATGTGGCAGATGGCAGTCAACACATTGAGCCACGACCCCTTTTTCATTGGCTCCACCATGTGGTGCATTTGTCCATGCGGTCCTGAAAGGCTGCATGACATGACACGTCACACAAAAGGAGTCGGTGTTCGTCACCTCGATCATGAAGCCCGAGGCAAGCACACAGACCGCGGTCAGAAAAACTCCCACGAGTATTCCCGGCCACCAGCGTTTGCCCTTGAGGGACGGTTTGTTATGAGGATGCATCCATATATTCCTTCCTTACCGTTGCAGTGTGAATAGGACAGTCTTCAAACCACGCATTCGAGCCGACCTTCGCGCTCACAGGGTGGTTGCCCGACCCGAGAAACGCGAGTATGACCAAACAAATTCCATGCCACTCTTTCGGCACGAAGATTGAATCGAAATATCAGGTAGCACTGGACATTTTCAGAAAAACCGTTGGTTTTTCCAGTTTTTTGGTCCGCACATTGTCATATATACATGACACCATTCAGGTTGATCGGACGCTCTGTCAGACACAGCACACACTCGGTCCCTGCGGAGGAACTCATGCACCACGACGATCAATATTCCTTAAAAAGAAGGCTGAGATGGCCCATCGGATTCGGCCTGCTCTGGTTTCTTTTTCTCTTCGCTTTGGCTGCATGGAGTGCGGAATCAGAACACCATCATTTTCTGAGCACTGCCGAACGCCGCGCCAAAACCTTGTTCGAACAGATGGTCCTGGTCCGCTCATGGAACACGGGCCGCGACGGTATTTTTGTCAAAAGCACACCGGATTCTCCTCCGAACCCGCACCTGAAACCGCAGGACCGAACACTGACAACGGACAACGGCACACTCTATTCCCGCCTGAACCCGGCTTACATGACCCGCCAGCTCGGCGTTCTTTCAGAAAAACAGGGCAATGTGGTCTTCCACATCGCGGGTCTTGAACCCATGAGCGCAACCAACACGCCCGACCCGTGGGAAAAGGAATGTCTCATCAGTTTCGAATGGGGCGGCGTGGAACGTTTCCAACTGGTGGATTCGCCATCGGGAAAGCTCTTCCGCTACATGGCTCCATTGAAAATCGAAAAGAAATGTCTGTACTGTCACCCAAAATCCGCAGGAAAGAAAAAGACACTCGGTGGCATATCCGTTTCCTTTCCGGCCGAAGCCCTGATCGCCGCGCGCAAGGATTCCGTGTCCCGAATTCACATCACGTTCACCCTGATCGGACTGGTTGGCCTGGCCGGAATCATGGTTTCGACGTACCAGATTTTGCGAAAACGAGATGAAGCCCAACGGGCCAATGACGCCAAATCCATGTTCATTGCCAACATGAGCCACGACATGCGGACCCCGCTCAACGGCATCATGGGCATGACTGAACTCGTTGAGAAACGAGGACTAAATACCGAGCAGCAACGACACATTCTCATGGTCCGCCAATCCGCACGAAATCTCCTTGAAATTGTCAATGACATCACGGAATTCTCACGGCTGGAATCCGGTCATCTCGAACTGTCCGAATCCCCCTTCGACTTTCAAGCACTTTTGGATGAAACTCTCGAAATTTATACGTTCTCTGCCGAAGCAAAAGGCCTGACCCTGCACAACACCATCACGTCAACCGTCCCCCGAATCCTGATCGGCGACGCCTTCCGCATCAAGCAGATCATCGGCAATCTGGTGGGCAATGCCATCAAATTCACCAAGGAAGGAACCATCTCCATTCTTGTCGAACAAAGTGCCGTACCGCCCTTGGGCAAGAAAGACATCTGTCTGCAAATCAGCGTCAAAGACACGGGCGTCGGGATTCCGGAAAAAGAATTTCACCGCATATTCGACAGTTTCCGTCAAGTTGATGATTCCTACGCAAAACGCCATGTGGGAACGGGATTGGGGCTTGCTATCTGCAAACGGCTCATTCACATGATGGACGGTGACATCCGGGTCCACAGCCGTCTCGGGTATGGAACAACCTTCTCATTCACCATCCGATTGCGGGCAGGAGACGCGGATATCCCCACGATCACCCAAAAACCGTCATCCGACACGATGGATACCGCCCGGCCCAAAAAGATCCTGTTGGTAGAAGATAACGAGTTGAATCAGTGCTTTTTCCTGAGCGTTCTTCGTGATGCCGGGCACACTGTGATCGGCGTATCCGAAAGCGAGGCCGCACACGAACAATTGAAACACAACGAGTTCGACCTAATTTTAATGGATATACAGATGCCCGGCATGGACGGGCTGGAAATCAGTCGCCGGATCAGAAATGGAGACTTCGGGTCCACCCCGGATATCCCCATCATCGCCATCACCGCATCCATTGGCCCTGACGTCGAAAAAAGTTGTCACAAAGCCGGAATGAATGGCTATCTGAAAAAACCAATTTCCAGCGCGGACCTGCTCCAGGCCGTCAACCCCCTTGCTGCGACAGCATCGGAGACCACCATGAATACCCCGTCACCGCAGTCCACCAAGATTCTGGACCCACAGGCCGCACTCGCGAACCTGAACGGCAAGCACACCTTGTACGGCACGCTACTCCAGACCTTTCTCGTGGATACTCCACAAAAAATCACCGCACTGGAACAGGCCGTTGCCACGGCAAATCACGCCGAGGTGCACCGCCTGTCTCACGCCATCAAGAATTCGGCAGCACTGATCCAGGCCAACCAGCTTGCCGAGTTGGCCCTCGCTCTGGAGAAATTCGATCACGACACCGATGACGATATCGAGCCGTTGCTGACCGCGCTCAAAACCACCTACGAACACACGGTTTCAGCGATCACTCTCAACCAGGAGGCACACCATGGGTAAAATCCTTTTAGTCGATGACGAACCACTCCAACATATTCTCTTTCAAGATGTTGCCGCCGATCAGCAGCACGAATTCGTCGGGGCCTTTACCTTGGAAGACGGAAAAACTCTTGCCCGGGAAACCGCGTTTGACATGGTGTTTCTCGACGTCATCCTGCCGGATGGCAACGGTATTGAAAACGTCCAGACCTTCAAGGCCTATCCCGGCAATCCCGAAGTGGTCATCATCACCAGCAAGGGGGATATCTCCGGGGCTGCCAAAACACTTGAAGATGGCGGCGGAGCCTACCTGCTCAAGCCCCTGTCCGTTGACCGCATCGAACAATCCGTCAAGGAAACCTTCCGGTTCCGCAAAGACAACCACGCCCTCGGCGAAACCACGGTCTGCTGCACCAATATCCTTGGTGGCCCACGTATCGAAGCGTGCAAAAAGCAAACGGCCAAAGCGGCCCATTCCTCGGTGCCGGTCGTCATCTATGGCGAAACAGGCACCGGCAAGGAACTGTTTGCCCGTGCGGTCCACGACCACAGTCCTCGCGCCAAGGGACCATTCGTGGCACTGGACTGTGCGTCCATCTCACCGTCCCTGATCGCTTCTCTGCTGTTCGGCCATGTCCGGGGAGCCTTCACTGGCGCAGACCGGGACCGTCAGGGCGTGGTAGCCATGGCCCACAACGGCACCCTCTTTCTCGATGAAATCGGCGAACTCCCTCTGGAACAACAAGCCTCGCTTCTGCGCATCCTCGAAACGCACCGGTTCAGGCCCGTCGGAGGACAGCACGAATTGGAAAGTGATTTCAGACTCGTCGCTGCAACCAATCGGAATCTTGAAGAAATGGTTCTTGAAGGGACATTTCGAAGCGACCTGCTGTATCGACTCCAAGGCGTGACGATCAACCTGCCGCCCCTCCGGGACCGCATTGAGGACATCGAACTGCTTGTCGAGCACCGATTGCACGAATCTGAATACAACGACAAAACCGTGAGCAAGGAATTTCTCGCAACTCTCCAAAGCTATGACTGGCCCGGAAACGTGCGGGAACTCATTCATACCGTGGACAGTGCGCTTGCCGCAGCCTACGACAGCCCGGTGGTTTACGCGCGCCACCTGCCCATGCAAATCCGTATCAAGGCCGCCCAGGCCCATCTGGAAACACTCCCGGATCACCTGACACCGAACACCCCGTTTTTCCCAACGCTCAAGGAATACCGTCTGAAAACTGACCGGGAATATGTCCAGAACCTGCTCAAACACACTGAAGGCAACGTCAAGAAAGCAGCGGAAATCGCCGGAATATCGCGCGGCTATCTCTATGAAATGATGAAAAAATGTGGACTCCATCGATAACCGTCCGATCAGTATAAAAAGACAGGCCCGGTGCATGATGCGTCGGGCCTGTCTTTTTTGAGGGAGGCTGAAAATCGACTTACTTTCTGGAACCAAAGCCCTGTGAAAGAGCACTCCCGAAATGGCTGCATTGCACCACGCAGTCACCGCAGTTGGTACATTCGGGATGAATTTTCCGTTCCCGGGGGTCCAACCCATACGGACAACTTTTCATGCACGGAGAAGGATTTTTCTCGGAACAGATACATTTGCTTGCGTCATATTTGACCCGGAATCGACGTGGCAAGACCAAGCCTGCGGCCTGAAGCAACAGGGATTGAGGACAACAATACCGGCACCAGAAATGTCCACCGCCAGCCATATCAAGGACCGATGCGGCGGGAAGCAGCCAGAAACCGGCTGGAATCGTGCCGGACAACCACAAGGTCTGCATGGTTCGCGTGTACCAGCCCGGAAGGGACAATTGATTGAGCATGGGTGGAAAGGCCATGGCTCCAAGTCCCACCACAACAATACCTACCACGACAGCCTTGAAAAGCCAGCCGCGTGAAAAACGGTTCCGTCTCTTGACGAACGGCAACTTTTGCATCAGGTCCGCAATCAAGCCATACGGACAAATCCATGAGCAAAAAACCGGTCCCATGATCACGGCAAGGGTCAAGGATAACAAAGCACCGATGGTCACGGTCCACGAGAGGCTCCAAGTGGAGAAAAAGACTTGCAGTGCCGCAAGGGGATCAGCAAATGGAATTCCAAATATTTCAAGGGACAACAGGTTACCTGTCACAATCCGAATATCAAATCCGTTGATCCATGGAATCGCGATAAAGGACAACGCAACAAGGCATTGACAGGCTCGGCGCACATGATTTCGATGGAGTTTCATCACGCCTCGCTCCTGACTTTTTCATGAATCCGTTCCCGTGGAATCAGCGTAATGGCATGGCGGGGGCACACATAGGCGCACACGCCACAACCGACACATTGATCGGTAATGACGGGCAGATAGCCGTTTTCAAGCACAATAGCCGTATTGCGCATGGGACATTTTTCAAAACAGGTCCGGCAAATGACCGCCCCCAGATAGGTAAAACACTGGTTCTTGTCCAAAAAGGCCGCGCCCATATCAGCGTCCTTTTGTTCGATTGCCGAGATGGCCCCAGTCGGACAGGCCGGGCCACAATGCATACAAAGAAAACACGGGGCTTTTTCCGGATCGATATACGGGGTACCGGCGGTCATCGGATTGAGACCTTCCGTAATTTTCAAGGCGTCAAAACGGCACGCTTCAACGCACTTCCCGCAATGAATGCAATTTTGCAAAAACCGTTTCTTGTCACCCGCTCCCGGAGGAAGCAGTTGTGTGGAGGACATGGCTCATACCTTTTCCTGCGCCGGGTCCCGGTGTGACGTCGGGACCCGGCATGGCAGGCTGTTCAGGAGGTTATACAGGATGGAGTGGCGACTCTAGTCCTGTTCGTCTTCAACGTTGACGTAGGTCGTATACACGGCAAGAACGCCGTCAGTTTTTTCCCATTTTTCCAAACGCTTCTCCAAGGTTTCGGACGGCATTTCGCCGACAACGACGAGGTATTTTTCCTCATGCAGACCATAGACCTGCATGTCGTCAGTCGCCTCGACCTTGGCCCGGACTTCGTCGGTCTTGTCCTTCAGGGTATGCAGAATAATGCCGATGATCGCCATGCTACACCTTCCTGACTTTACACGCGCAAATCTTGAATTCAGGCTGTTTTGAACCGGGATCAATGGCATCAATGGTCAACTCGTTGATGAGTTTGTCCGGATCAAACCACGGGACAAACACGAGACCGGGATTGCAGACATCGCCGACACGGGCCTGGAAGACCATGGCTCCACGCCGGGAAATCAGCTCCACATTGTCACCATTCTGCACTTTCAACCGAGCGGCATCCTGGTCATTGAGTTCGACATAGGCTTCAGGGAAGGACTTGTTGATCTCCGGGACCTTGTTGGTCATGGTGCCGGTGTGCCAATGGTCGATGACGCGACCAGTGGTCAACACGAACGGATACTCGGCATCAGCAGGCTCTGCCGGTGGCTTCTGCGGCCGCATCCAGACGATCGCCCGACCGTCCGGGTTGCCGTAAAACCAATATTTGTTGGGATAATCCTTGGGAATATTCGGGTCTTCGCCTCGAACGTAACGCCGTTTGGTCCCGGGGTGATCCTCGGTCGGACACGGCCACAAAATACCGGACTCCTTACGTAAACGCTCACGCGTGATGCCCTTGAAATTGTATGGCGTGATGGAAGAGACCTCGCGCCACTCATTCCAGACATCCGTGGAATCCTTGTACGGAAGCAACTTGGGATCAACCCCCATCCGGGTGGCCAGATCGACGAGAATATTCACAGAATCCCGGCACTCACCCGGCGCGTCAATGGCTTTGCCAACCAGAGCGTACCGGCGTTCGGAACACCCAAACACCCCTTCACGTTCAACCCAAAAAGAGGGAGGAAAGACGACGTCGGCGAATTCAAGCGTCTTGGCATCACTGAATGCCTCGATACAGGCCATGAAACATTTTTTCATGCCGGAATTGTATTTGAGCAGGTTGGGAAGCGAATGGGCTGGATTGGTACACAATGTCAGCAGACAGTTGACCTTCCCTTTATTCATGGCCTCAAACAGGGCCATGGTATGCAGGCCGGGCTTCGGATTCAATGAATCCTTGGGAATGCCCCACTGTTTTTCCACCTGATTGCGATGTTCCCGCTTGGCAATGACCCGCCCAGCAGGCAACAGGTGCGAAAGCCCGCCGGTATCGCGCACGCCACCACAGGCATTGGGCTGGCCGGTCAATGAGAACGGCGAAGAACCGGGTTTGCCGATCTTGCCGGTAATCAAATGCAGATTGCTGATGAGATTGTTTGCCCAGACGCCACGTGTGCGCTGGTTGGCTCCCATGCACCACAGAGACAGCGATGCCGGAGATTCACCGAACATGCGGCCAGCAGTCCAGATATCTTCCGCAGACACACCGATGGTATCCGCAACTTTTTCAGGCGCGTATTCTTCGAGGAATTGCAAATATTCTTCCAGGGAATGGGAGTTTTTGCCGTTGTCCTTGAAATGGACGTACTTCCGAATAAACCGGGGATCGTCCAATTCTTCCTTGAAAATGACGTAGGCCATGGCATTGAGCAGTGCGAGGTCGTTTCCGGCCTTGACGCGCAAATGCAGGTCCGCGATCCGCGCGGTGTTGGTTGTCCGGGGATCAACCACAATCACCTTGACCTTGGGATCATTCTGCTTGCGGGCAGCGATCCGGCGAAACAACACCGGGTGACACTCAGAGGTATTGGACCCGAAGATGAAAAAACAACTCGTGGCGTCAATGTCTTCGAAACAGCCGCACGGTTCATCCTTGCCAAACGTCGTGGTGTATCCACCCACGGCAGAGGCCATGCACAGCCGGGGATTTCCTTCGACATTATTGGTTTTGAGTCCGGCCTTGAACATCTTGCTCGCCAGATATGTCTCTTCGGTCAAGGCCTGACCAGAGCCATAATATCCCACGGAATCAGGCCCGAATTTGTCAATGCTTTCACGGAACTTGCGGGCCGTGAGGTCAAGTGCTTCATCCCAGGATGCCGGTTCCAGCTTGCCATTCCGACGAATGAGCGGTTTGGTCACGCGTTCCTTGGCATAAATGACCGGGGCCAACAACGCGCCCTTGAGGCACAGCAACCCTTTATTATGGTTATTGGGGTCACCCTTGACAGTGATGACCTTGCCGTCCTTGACGCCGACCATCACACCGCATCCGGTGCCACAGTAGCGACAGACCGCTTTACTCCAAAAATCAACGCCGTCACCGGCCTTGGCCTTGGTCGGAATACCAAGAGCCGTCAATGCCGACAGTGCAGCGACTTGTTTGATGAAATCCCTTCTGGAAAGGCTCATTTCCGTCTCCTTCTCAATACCGTGTTAGTTGACGGTCTGTTTGGACATGGTTTTCTGAAATGCTTCGTGATGAATGGAATTCTGGTGATACGGGTGACAGTCGTTGCACTGTGGCCGCAGACCGAATTTGGCTTCCATCCTGTTCACCGCCGGATCATGGCACTTGCGACACACAGTATCCGGATCGGGATCGACCGCGAACTTCGTGGCTCCCTTGCCGTCCGGCTGCCCGTGACACACGAAACATTTGACGAGCAACATCCCGTGTTTTCCCTCGTACCAATCCTGGGCGATCTTCGGTGTGGTCTTCAGGTGACAGGCGTAACAATCGCCCGCCATTTTCGACTCATCCGTCAGATGCTTGGCCTCACACCGTGTTTCGGGAAACGCGGCATGGACATACGCATAAATGCCAACGGCAACGACAATGACCGCAAGCCCGGCCAATGCCGACCATTTTCCAATTTTGCCTTGAAACAGTGCCATTACATGCCCTCCTCTTGTGCCGCCAATCGTGCAGCAAATTCGGCATTCTTCTCATACCGTCTGTCAAAAACGGGAAGGTGCGCCACGTTCTGATGACAATCCGCACATCCCTTGCCGGTCTGTCCATTGATCCCCAAATACGCGTCATGGGCCAACAATCCCTCGCGGGACAAGGCTTCGCCCTTGACGTTTTTCTTCAGGTCCTCATGACAGGCACGGCAACTGTCATCCGGCACAAACCGCCGAGCCGACATCTGCAATTCCCTTCGATAAAAATCCTCCGGGTCGCCAAACGTATGGACAACCACGTCCTTGACTCCCAAATACGCCTTCAACGCCACATATCGCGGCCCAAATTTCGCGGGCATGTGACACTGACGACATTCGATCGGTTTTTTGTCCTTGTCCACGACATGCGATGAAAATTGCAACTCAGCCTTATGCTGCTTCATCTCATGACAGGACACACAAAAACCGGTCGTGGAGGTCTGCTCGAATGCCACCGCGCTCACGACTGCAATCGCCAGCACGCAGCTCACCGAGAGGACAATGGTCCGGACCCCTCCGGGTAACCCCTTTTTCATGATTCCTCCTCAACTACCGATGTGTGTTTCATGATCTCCCTTCCACTCTCACGTCACGCTGTGCCCGTGGTGTTCTGGCACCTCTATTTCAAAGTTCATGCCATATATTCATTCCATCCTTGGATCACTAAACCATTAAATTTCAACAAACTTTGCACGCAAAAACAGACTAAAAGGAGAGAATGTGTCATGTATTAAAGACAGGGTGTTCAGCCATACCTGAACATGTCATGTATTCATGACAAAATACAGACAGCAAACTTTTTTTCTTCAAACGCGAAAGAACAAATACTCAGTGTCAAACCATCAACCTTCATTTTCCATTTGATATTGAGGCGGGAGGATGTACAAAAAAGCAGTGCCTCCTGACGCGCTGTAGACCCGACGTCGCGTCCAACTGGTCGGGCCACACCGCACCGATTTGCCAAGGCTTTCAAGTGTCGGTACTCATGGGCGTGGGCTTGATAACAATATTTTAACGGGTGAAGGAATCATATGTCGAAACACACGGACGGCGGTCTCGTCCCCTGCACGGAGTTGGGGGGAAATCTGAAAAGCTATCTGGATGTGCTCTCAGCCATTGTCTGGCGCATTGATATTGTCGGCAAGGAAATCTCGTTTCTCAATACCTTCACGTTCCAACCACACGAAGAAAAAGTCCGGGCCATCATGCAGAATCCCCAGTCGGCCCAACGCATGATTCTTGCTGATGACAGGGAACGATTCCAACAAAGTTACAAACAACTCCTGCACCGCCAGAAAACAACCTGCATCTTTCGAATACAGATGGAAAACGGCATGAGCCATTGGTTCAAACTCGCGGGAATGCCGGACCCCGAACATCCCACCTGTTCCATCGGCGTGCTCATGGACATCTCGTCTCATGTCAGCACCATCCTGGCCACGGAAGGCCGTCCCGGACTATCCGTCAAGATCGATCTCATTGATGATCCCGTGCTGCTCGTCCGATTTGCTGACCGCTCCGTCAGCATCGTCAACAAGGCGGCGGATCAATTATTGGGATACAGCATAGACCAGTTGGCCGACCTCCATCTGCAAGACCTGTTGCGAGACACCCCCGGCACTGATCTTTTCCAGATTTATGAAAGCCTGATCTTTTCCGATTATTGGAATGGAGAACTGTACGTTACCGACAGCATGGGACGAAGCCACCAATGTCTCGCACGCATTCAGGTCATTGCTCGGGACGAGGAAAACCTGCTCTGGATCACCCTGTCACACCAGAACGACTGCAAGGCGTGCAAAGGCGTTCCGGTCCGGGGCAATGAGACGCTTCCCACCAAGGCCGTCAGTGCTGCCATGCGCAAAAGCACCACGGTCAAGGCCCTGCTGGACAGTATGCTCCGGGCCTTGCCGCACGACAGCCCCACTGATGCGATCATGTTGTCCAAGATATTCATCGACAAAGGCATTGTCGCCGTCACTGGCGTCGGGGAACCGTTTGGAGGACAGCTCGAAGACCTGGTGCATCCGTATGAAGGGTCCATTGCCAAAAACATCGTCCATTTCGAACTCGACAAGCATGTGGTCATGGAAACGTCCAAGAGTATCAAACCCATTGATTGGGCACTCTTCATCCCGCACGGCATCCACTCATATTACGCACACCCCTTTTTCGAAAACGGTATACTGACCAAGGTCCTCATTTTTTGTTCGACACAAAAAGGGAGTTACGACCCTGATGCCGATGCGCCACTGTCCGCATTGCTTGACGACTTTTTCACCCATCTCAACCGAATTCTCAAAAAACATCCATAAAGAGCTGGTCCAACCACACCACGCTTTCCCGCACCCCACGACGCGTCAAAAAATTCTTTGACGCGTTTTCTTTTATCCCGCCACAATCGCTCGATCGATATTATATATCAAATCATTTCAAGAAATTACTACAGACCTCGCGACAGACATCAGACACAGAACACCAATCTGGACCAACCAGTTTGATGCAAAATTCCGTGAATTTGCTTGCACCAACCATTTCAGCTTCATAAAACCGCAATTAGAAAAAGAAAAAACGCTATAAACCTCAAACTGGTTGGACCAAAATGGCTTCTGCACAACGTCCCATACTCTGCCAAAAGGTCACAGCGATGCTTCAGGGCGGCGCGTTCTCCATTGGAGACAGACTGCCCGGCGAACGCCGACTCGCTGAAATGTTCCAAACGAGCCGAAACACCATCCGCGAGGTGCTGTGTAATCTCGAAACCATGGGCTACCTGGAAATCCGGGAAAAAAGCGGCTGTTATCTCAAGAGCAAGGAAGGCCGCATTTCCTGGGAGATGCTCCGCAAGCGCAAGAGTCAGGTCGCCAACCATCAGTTGATCGAGACGCTCATGTTCATCGCGCCAAAATTGGCCAAGGCCGAGGCGTTGCGTCTGTCGCCGACCGACATTGCCACGCTGGAAAAAGCCACGGCCCGGCTCGGTGAAGCCATCGTCAATTTCGATCTCCCCATGGTCAGCCGCCAGTACATCGCCTTTTTTCTGGCCTTGGCCGAAGCGTCCAACAACGACTACATCATCCTGCTCATGAAAGAGCTGTCCGTTGCCTCGCAAAATCTTGAACACGGGGGAACAGGCCTTTCCGAAGTCCAGATAGACTCACTTTTCGCCTATCATGTGGAGCTGTTCAACGCGCTCAAGAACGGCCATCCCGAACAGGCCGAGAAATTGGCCGAGCAGTGTATGCGCACTTTTCACCAACTCGTCCTTCCTGAAAATTGAAACACGACTGTCCGACACACGGAAAACCACGATGAAACGCAGAGCATTTTTTAGCCAGTTCATTCCGAAGAAACGGCACACCGAGGAGGTGGAGAACTCCGCTTCCCAGTCACCACAGCCATCACAGGCCCCATTGACTGAGAACGAATGTTTCCTCCGCGCCATGGAACTCGGAATCGATCCGGCTACTGTCACGCCCGGGCAACTGCAACAACTGGTTTCCACATCGGAATCATCAACAAGACCGTAGAAGAGCAGCGTTGGACAACGAGGTTTGATCTCCCTCCCCGGCAAGCTCGCTCAAGGAGTGTAACATGGACAACAACACTGTCAGCTATCTGGAAAGTCGAAAGCTGGTCAAACGGTGGAACGGGCCGATCCCGGCATTGGTAAATACGCTTGTCATTTTTGCCTTTTTTTACGCAACCTGGTGGATTTTTCAGGACCCACGCGGCATTATGCGCATGTACACCCCGTATGTGGGATACATGGTCTGCCGCTGGCTGCTGATCCTCTTCATCTGGGTCGCCTACATCTTTGATTACTGGCCCTTCAAACGATCATGGCTGGAAAAAACGCACCCGCTCATCAAGGGAACTGCATTGACGCTACTCAGCGTGGCGGCAATGATCCTGCTCATCAAGGGCTTCTTCATTGAAATTCTCGGCAACTTCGGTATCGCCTATTTTGACCCGGCGCGGCTGGAGGCCATGGGTATCACCGATTTCTATTCCATTGAATACGCGGCCGAAGCCATCATGATGTTCGCGGCCATCGCATCCTGGCTCTCCCCGAGTTGGGCCGTGGCCTGCGAAAACGCACCGTGGCAGGACCTCAAACAACCGGCGCGCGGCATTACCATCGCGATCGTCACGTTCTTCCTCAGCATGATCGTGTACTTCCTGACCATGCACTCGCACATGGCCATCCTGTTCTATCCATGGCAAAAATTCACGGCCATCTGCCCGCCGTACTGGGAAGACTTCGCCAACACCGTTTCCGGCAACTTCCACATTGCCTGGATCATGTGTTGTACCGTGGTGGTCTGGCTGTATGAAACCATCTGGGAACGGTATCCCTTCAACCTGATCAAAAACGACACATTGCGCCGGACCTCATCCTTCTTCGGCATCATCGGTATCGCAGTGGCCCTGTGCTTCTTCCTGTTCTACGCTCAGGACATCGTCTGGGGCGAGACCATCCGTGGCACCCGTCGCCTCATGGCTCCCGACTGGCGGTGGCTCCATGTGGGTGAAATGGCCATCTTCTGGCTGGTTCCCACCCTGTATCTCAGTTTCTACTGCAACAACTGGCCGACCAAGTTCAGCCGCCCGGTCAACGTGTGCATCCGCACCCTGATAACCGCGCTCGGAGCCGTATTCGTCTACGTGGTCTACTACAAGACATCCCATCTGTTCCTCGGCACCCAGAAAGGTTTCTCCCACCCGCAACAGTTCCCCATGATTCCTATGATCTGGTTGATCAACATCTTCCTCATCAATGTCTGGTTCATGGACGGCTGGCCGGGCTGGAAAGCCGTTCCCAAGACCGCCGAAGAGCTGGAAGAAGGCAAGGAAGAAGTCGTGGCACACGATGTCAAATGGACATCCGGGCTTGCCAAGGGATTGGCTGTCGGACTGGGTGGAGGCGCGATTCTCTATTTCGCCATCATCAAGATGCTGCCGTGGATCAGCGCCAACTTTACCATCATCAAGTAAGCGCAGAGAACAAGGAGTACCACTATGAGTCATGAAAAAAAGAACATAAGTAGACGGAACTTTGTCAAGGGAGCCGCCACGGGTCTGGTCGCCGGAGCGTTCGCTGGCATGGGGTTGTATTCGTACAGTCCATGGGCCTATGACGCATTGCCACAGGTCAACCGACAGCAACACGACTTTGGCGCGTGCCGCAGTGTCCGCATTACCAACATCTCTGAAACCAGTTGGTTCAACAACGCGCACCTCATCGGCGACATCCATGAAGCCGGAGGACTGCTCGTCAACCAATACACCCTGAACTGGGCACCGTTTGCCAATGGCAAGGGATCGGCCCAAGGGTCCTACGATGAAGGCATCAGCTCCATCAAGGACCTGTTGCCCAACGACCTGAAAAAGGCGTGGGACATCCAGAAAAAACTGGCCCTGCACCCGGATAATCCCGGCGGTTATTCCTGCCTTATCGAGGTGGAGGCACTGGACGGCACCCTGCACAAGTACCTGCTGGACACCGGCTGGTCCTATGAATGGATGGAAAGCAGCTTCAAGCGTGAAGGTATCGACAAGATGCTTCAGGAGCAGGAAATCGAAGCCCTGTTCATTTCGCATGAGCACTGGGATCACTTCTGGGGACTGCCCGTCACCATGAAGTACGACAACCGTATCCCCTTGTATGTCCACGACGGATTTTACAAGGAAGGACTCCAGTATATCAAGGATTCCGGGTACAAGGGTGATCCAGTCATCGTCAAGACACCCGTGACCAACATCATCCCGGGCATGGCACTGCTCAAATTCGACGTACCGATCATCAACCGGGTGTTTGGCGAAACCTCGCTGGCCTTCAACATCAAGGATCGCGGGCTATTGCTCATTTCCGGCTGCTGCCATCAGGGCATCCTGAAATTCGCCGACTTCGCCTACTCGAATCTGAAATACGACAATGACAAGTTCTACGGCATCTATGGAGGGCTGCACATCTCGCCCTTCGAGGATTGGGACCCAAAATATGACGACCTCGTGATCTCTCTTGGTCAATGGGGTTTCGAACGCATCGGCTGCAACCACTGCACCGGGCACCTCACCGCCAAGAAATTCATTGAGGCCGGGTATCCGGTCGTGCGTGGCACCGCCCGATTCCGGTCCGCGTCCAAGGATTATCTCGGCAACGGCGACAAGATCAGTTTCGGCTGTTAGACCCCACCACTCCAACCGTCCGGCCCGCTCGACGAGTGGGCCGGACCATCACAGCGAGAGACGTATGAACCTTTCCGCCATTCTTCCACCACAGCGTCCCCGGGACCACCGGATCAACATGCCGCAAATGATCGCCAACTGTCTGCTGGCAGCCTGTCAACACGAGGCATTCAAACGGCTGGTCGGCTGGAAGGGCATGGCGGTCTGCCCCCGTGGCAAGCAGGCGTGGACCATGCGAATCAGGACCCGCCCCGGCGTGTTCGGCGTATGCATGGACACCCAGGAATCCACCCCTCTCGGACCCCATGTCCGCCTCGGTCTCTATTATTTCCCTACAGAAAAAGAGCCGCTGCTCGACACCATGTCCCTTGCCGCGAACATGGCGATCGTCCAACCGGACTACACGGACGCGCTCCGACAATTTTCCTCCAATGAGAAATGGGCAAAACCATTTCGCATAGGCACCCTCTCCGCCGCCCTCAACGCCAACGAAGACACCATGGTCATCCGCCTTGAGGCGGTTAATCGAAAAATCACCATTTCCCGGGACGGCGTAGCCACACCGGATGGAGAATGGGTCATCCAACCCGGTGAGGCCGAGGAAGACATTCCTGCCCACGCCATTGGCATGGACCTGTTTCTGGTCCTTGGCGCGGCCATGTCCAACAGTCTCGAAGAACCGCCGTGCCAATTCGGCAGAAGCACTTCCCCGGCGCACGCCATCGAATACGACACCCACGGGAGCTGCTTCCCGATCGATCACGACACCACCACTGTCACTGATGTCCTGATATGGGGGGACCTCGACACCGCACAATCCCTGATAACACCGTCCATACGCCATTGGACCTTCCAAGGTGGAGCGGCAGACCGGGAACAGGCCCCCGCCCCCATTGACACGGCCCTCTTCTGGGAGACGCACACCCTCTCCGCCCTGGCTGAAAAAGAAACCCACGACTATGCCTTTGACAGCCGCCCTAGCCTGATTGTTCTCAGCGGATTCCTCGGCGCGGGCAAGACCACCTTTCTCAATCAATTGCTGGAATACCATGCCGCACGCGACGAACTGGTCGCCATCATCCAAAACGAAGTCGGACAGACCGGGGTGGATGGAAAACTTCTGGAAGGCGACGATTCCGTCATCGAACTGGACGAGGGCTGTGTCTGCTGCACCCTTGCGGGCAATCTATCCAAGGGCATCGAACAGCTCACGAACCAATTCAATCCCAAGGTCATTGTCCTTGAGACCACCGGGCTGGCGAATCCCTTCAATATCCTGCACGAAATCGATACATTGCGACCGCTGGTCCGCCTCGACTCCGTCACCACGCTGGTGGATGCACGCACGGCCCCGACTCTATTGGATGAAAGTGATATTTCCCGCGACCAGATCAAGGCCGCCGACACCCTGATTCTCAACAAGTGCGACCTTGTCACCACACCGGACAAAACCACATTGACCGCAACACTCCGAGACCTGAACCCACGTGCCCTGTTGGTCGAGACCGAATACGGGGCCATCAATCCGGGCATGATCTATGATTGCGATCCCTTGACGCACAACACTGAAGGACTCCTTCCCGGTCCCATCTCCTCCCCACACCATACCCATGCCATGGAAGGATTTGAGTCCAGACGTTTTGCGTTCCACGATTCCCTGAGTCGGGAAACGCTTCTTGGCACATTGAACACCCTCCCCAAGGAGATTTTCCGACTCAAGGGAATCGTGCACATTGCGGAAAGCATGGAACATGAAGTAGTACAATATGTCTCGGGGCGATATGAACTCTCCCGCCTCGACAATAATTTCGACGGCGACGGATTCCTCGTGGCCATCGGCAAGAATATGGATCTTTCCATGCTCGAACAGCTTGAACGGAGGTATGCATGAACCTTCTGCATCAGGGCGGCTTCATGATGTGGCCGCTGCTCGTCCTGTCCATTGCGTCGCTGGCCATCACGGCCGAACGCTTCACGGCCTTCACCACCCGTCGATTCCCCACGCCGACCGCCCTTGCGCCGATCCTTGAAACCGTCCGAACCTCGGGATGGGATGCGGCCTTGGAGGAACTGGAATCACTGGCCCCCACCTATCTTCCGTTTTTCTCCGCCCTGTTCAGCGACCTGCCCATACAGACCAAGGAGCAACAAATCCAACAGGTAGGCGACGACATCCTGTTCTCGTTTCGTCGGCGACTGGATTTTCTGGCCACGGTCGCCACCACCGCTCCGCTTATCGGCCTCCTCGGAACCGTGCTCGGCATGATCGACGCCTTTTCCCGACTCTCTGCATCGGGCAACGTGGACATCACCATGCTGGCCGGAGGCATTTGGCAGGCCCTACTCACCACGGCCGCGGGATTGAGTGTGGCCATTCCCGCCTTGTTGGCCCACCGTTGGTTCTGCCGACAGCATGAAAAAGTCGCGTTTGCCATGCAGCACACGACCAACGCCTTTCTCCACCAACCACGATAGAACGGCATGATTTCATTTCAACGGCATACACCGCGCCCGGCCTCGCCGGACATCACCCCGCTTCTGGATGTGGTTTTCATTCTGTTGATATTTTTTGTTGTCTCGTCCGTCTTCACGGCAAAGGGCATGGATATGGAACTGCCCACCGCCGAATCCTCCACTCCGGTTTCCGGCAAATCCATGGAAATCGAACTCCGCGCCAACGGAGACATCCTCTGTGATACCCATCCGGTCACCCTTGACGCCCTGTCCGTTCAATTGCAATCCATGGCGATTCGACCACTGGCCCAACAACCCGTCCATATTCTCCTAAAATCAGCTCCCCAGGCCACCGTGGAACATTTCGTTCGCATTGTGGACATGGTCCGATCCAACGGATTCAGCAATCTCGTCATTGCCACCAGCACGAAACCGGACCCCACCCCATCGACCGAGGGCCGACAATGACCAGCCGTCAGGTCCTGGGCCTGTGCATCGCTTTTTCACTCATGGTCCATTTCCTCTTTTTGCAACAGGACTGGACCAGAGAGCCGGTCGTCGGTGGGGATGATATCATCACCCCACTGGATTTCGACGTCTCGGTCCGCTCGACCGGCAATCCCATGGCCCTTGAACAGGGCAGCGTGGAAGAAAGAGGGGAAGAACAGTGTGAAGACGCGGGCAAACGACTGCGCCGACTCGCAACCAAGCACTATCTCGCCTCGGTCCACGAAACTATTGAACGGCACAAATTTCTCCCGGACAACGGAGACCTGTCTGCACTCATCGGCAATGCCCTGTTCACCTTCCGCATCCTGCCAAACGACACCTTCACAGACATCCATCTGGTCCGTTCATCCGGTGATCCCCGATTGGATCAGGCCGCCCAACAGGCCATCACGACCGCAAGCGGACGGACCAAGCGTCCGAAAATCCTCCGGGGCCGAACTTTCAGAATCACCACCGCCGTCAAATACCAATATAATATGTAATGGCCCATCCTCCCCGGTGGACAACACAGTGCTCCATTACGTCACACTTTTATTAATATTGACTTTCATTATCTACACAAGTATACCGTGCAGGACACTTTGAAGCCGCAGGAGCCATAGCGTGAAATCATCTGCACACACGACAGCACATTCAGCAGCCGACACCGCGTTGCACATTTCCCTTGAAGGATACACCGCTCTTCCTCACGGCATCAAATCCCGGACCATCCGGCCCGGATTGGCCCTGTCCATCGCACACCCTGAAGCAGGAATGCCACTCAAGACCTCATTTGAAATCGATGACGCCCCGATCCAGTTCGGTTTCACGTATTCCGGCAAAAATCGCTGTGTCTACTCGGGCGGTTCCTTGCGCAACACCACCCATGAAATGCACTCTGGCTCAAACGGTATTTTCTCCCTGCCAAAGACGCGGGGGGTGTTGGAAAAACCGGATGAAGACCCGGCCTGTGTCATCGGTATTCTCGCAACGCCCGAATTTCTTCGAACCTATTTCTCCGACACCATGGATCAGCTCCCTCGCGAGTTGCGGACCAGAATCGATGAAACCAGCATGGACCCCATGGCCTGGTTCGGCAGCTCCAGTCCCACCAAACATCACCTGCTCGGACAAATCCTGAATTGCCCGTATACCGGCGGTATTCGACGATTGTTTCTGGAAAGCCGGGTCATGGAACTGCTGGCCCTCCAATTGGCCGATTACGTGGCTTCACAGCACCAACAATCACCTGCACCTGCGCTGTGCCCTGAAGATATGCAACGGATTCACCACGCCTCACACTATCTTGTTCAGGATCTGGAAAACCCGCCGAGTCTGGTCCAGCTTGCAACCTTTGCCGGACTCAATGAGAAAAAGCTCAAACTCGGCTTCCGGCAAATATTCGGAACTTCAGTTTTTGGTTTTTTCCGCGAACATCGACTCCAAAAAGCCCACACAATTCTCCGGGAAGGCAATCGAAATGTCACGGAAACCGCCTACGCTGTCGGATTCCAGAGTCTCAGCCACTTCAGCCGAGCCTTCAAAAAACGATTCGGCATTCTGCCCAAGCACTTCCTGTCCAATCAACGGAGATTAACCATACCATGACCAGAAAGTCCGGGAACCGATAACTTTCGCCCTGTTAGGATTAGTCCGTCTCTCCACATCCATGTATTGAGTTTGATTATCAAGTTCACAAAACACATACTTTTCAGGTGGGAGAATCATGTATCGACGCACAATGACAGGTCTTATCTTCACATTCCTCTTTCTCGTCTCGTGCCCTGCCCTGGCACAAGACGCACCCCCGGAAGCCAAAGAACAGGCTCCGGTCACCATGGACGCGGTCACGGTCACCGCCACAAAACGGGAAGGAACAGTCAAGGACTTCCCCGGCAACATTTCCGTCATGGATGACGTGTTCATCGAAACCCATGGCACGGATGAACTCGCCGACCTGACCCGTTTCGCCCCCAATGTCTATATCAAGCACACCAGTTCCGGCGGGTCCATCGTCTGCCGGGGCATTTCCACCATCGACACCTCACTGTTCAGTCCCATGGGGTTGTATATGAACGATGTGGCTCTGCCCATCGGGTACATGGTCAATCAGGATCTGTTCGACATCGAACGGGTGGAAATTCTACGAGGACCACAGGCCACGCTCTACGGGCGCAACAGTGAATCCGGCGTCATCAACATCGTGCTCAAGGAGCCGGACAACACCCAACGGACCAGACTCATGACAGAACTGGGCAATTACAGCACGGTCAGGATGGGCGGAAGCACCAGCGGGCCTCTGGTCGAAGACAAGCTGTTCTATTCACTCTCCCTGCTGGGAAAAACCACCAACGGCTATGTTGAGAATACCTTTCGCGACGATGATGACGTTGCCGGGGAAGAATCCATCTTCGGTCGAGGCACCCTGCGGTGGACCCCGTCCAAGGCGTGGGACATTGCAGTGGATCTTGACGGCAAAAATAACAATCACGGCATGAGCGTCCTTCGATACGAAGACGGTCCCAATGCGACACCGCGCCATGAAGTCCGCGCCAACGAAGCTGACCGCGCGCACGAAAAGGCATTTGGACAGTCCGCACGCATCAAATACGCATGGCCGACCATGGAGCTGACCTCCATCACCAGTCATCGTTCCTTTGACAGAGACCACCTACACGATTTCGACAGGACCCCCATCCCGCTCGGCACGTCCGAAATGGACACGGAACTGGACAGTTGGGGACAAGAATTCCGTCTCGCATCCACGGACACAACCGCATTATCCTGGCTGGTCGGTCTCTATGGCCGTCACGAAACCGTTGATGCGGGCATTGACTTCAACCACATCAATCCGCTCATGGCGTCCAAACGAAAAGGAGACAGCACGGACAACGGATACGCAGGGTTCGGCCAGGCAACTTATGAGATGATTGAAGGACTGCGCCTCACTGGCGGATTGCGTCTCGATGTTTCACGCAACAGCGGCAAGCATACGTACACCCCCAACTCGGGACCGGTTTCCTACGAAAAGGATATCGACAATACCGAATGGCTGCCCATGGCGTCACTGGCCTATGACTTCACCCCGAACGTCACGGCATACACCACGGTTTCACGCGGTTTTCTGGCTGGCGGATTCAACTTCTTCTCCGCGACCAGTGCCGATACCTTTGCCTACGACCCGGAACATTCCATGAACTATGAAGCGGGTATCAAGACCACATGGCTTGACAACACCCTCACATTCAACACGACCATCTTCTACACAGAACTCTCTGACAAACAGGTCCGCGAAGAAGTCCCCGGTGCGGGCATGGGTGTCTGGAAATTCACCAATGCGGCGGACGCACACACGCAGGGAATCGAAGTGGAAGCCGCGTACAATCCCATACCGGAACTTCAATTCAGAGCCGGATTTGGTTATGCTGACGCAGAAGTGGACAAGTGGGACACCACGGTCGGCGGAACCCCGGTTGATTACAGCGGCAACAAACTGCCGTGGGCACCGGAATACACCTACACCCTCAGTGCGGAATACAATCATCAAAGCGGTTTCTTCATCCTGGCTGATCTGTTGGGAACTGGCGAGCAGTATTTTGACGCGGCAAACACGATCAAGGATGACGGTTATCAGACCGTGAACCTGCGCGTGGGCTATCAGGTCAAGGACATTGAAATCGCCCTGTGGTGCGACAATCTGCTCGATGAAGAATATGCCAACAAGAAAGTCAAAAACGGTGCGGGCTTGACACTGGTTGAAGACGGCGCACCCAGAACCTTTGGCCTCACAGCCAATTGGAGATTCTAAGTATGGACCATCCACAGCAACTCTCACCCTGGTCGGTGTTCGAGCTGATGCTCGGACCGACCAGGCTGGCGGTCCTCGACGCGGCTCTGGACATGGGTATGGCTGATATCCTGACGGACACACACGACCTCTCGGATATCGCCACAGCCCTGAAAGTAAAAGCGGGCACCAGCAATCTGATCGCCTTTCTGGATGCCATGACCGCACTGGGACTCGCGACCAAAAAAAACGGCAGGTACCGCAACACGGAATTTGCCGAAAGATACATGCGTACAACCAGTCCCACCGAACTCGTGGGACTGGTCAAGAACCTCTCCCGGATGCAGTCTCGCAATCTGGACAGAATCCCGGAGCTGGTTCGACAGGGACCACCTGCGGTACAACAACAGGACCGTCTTGAAAAAGAGGCCCTATGGAAAAAATCCGTTCATCATCTGGCCAGCTTTCACAAGGCGGGAATGGCTGAACAGGTGGCGGACACCGTGTCCTCACTCCCGGAGTTCCCGTCCATGCGCCGCATGTTGGACATAGGCTGCGGGCCGGGCATCATGTGCATGGCCATCCTCAAACGGCACCCCTCGCTCACCGGGGTGTTGTGTGATCTGCCTGCCGTCATCGAGGTCGCCAAAACCGAAATCGCCGCAACCGATCTCGCCTCCCGCATCACCACGATCGAGGGGGATTACAATGAAGTGGACTTCGGTTCGGGCTATGATCTGATCTGGGCCAGCCAGACCCTGTATTATGCCCGAGACCTCACGGCCCTGCTCGCTCGCGCCCATGACGCGCTCCGGCCCGGTGGCCTGTTCATCAGCGTCCACGAAGGACTGACTCATGAACGGACCCAACCGGCAGGCATCATCCTGTCTCGCCTCTCTCTGGCCCTTGAAGGACAGGATGTCTCCTTTGAACAAGGTGAAATCAATGCCAAGCTGCTGGAAGTGGGATTCGCCTCGACCGAAACCCGCGCCCACGCCATGCCTATGGCTCCCATCGACTGCATCATTGCCCGAAAACGGAAATAACCCATGCGTACACTCCTTGCTCTCTTGTTCATACTGGCTTTGACCTGCACAGCAACCGCAAGTTCAAAGCCAGTCCTCCGTCTCTCTGGACCACCGATCATGGAAAGTGTGCCCTTGTTGGCCCTGTCACAGGATGACCAGCCATGGGCGCAAGGCTTTGACGGCCAGTTCATACCCTGGCACTCGCCGGACATGCTCCGGGCCATGGTTGCCGGGGGACAGGTGGATGCCGCCATCGTCACCACTGCAGTGGCGGCAATGTTACGGAGCAAGGGCGTCAAATGCAGGGTAGCCCTGTTGCACGAGGCCCCTGTCTGGATCATTTCGACCAGGCAGGGACCAGCCTCGCTGGACTCGCTCAAGGGCACCCTGCTCTTTCCCTTTGGTCCGGGTGAAATGCCGGAACTCTTCTTCAAGGCAACCATGGCTGATTCGTCAGGAACAGTGATGACCAGGCACACCGGTGGTGCCCTGGAAGCGGTCAACCTGCTGCTGGCGGGTCAGGGCGATCACGCCATGCTCAGCGACCCGACCGCCTCCATCGCCATTCAACGATCACGGTCCATGCAGGACAAGGGGGTTCCCCAGTTGGTCAAACGGGTGGATATGCGCACGGCATGGCAAGAGGCCTTTCCCGGGCACCATCTGGCCGCGAGCTGTGTGGCCTTTTTTGGCGAAATGTCCGAAGACTCCCGATTGATACAGGCCTTCAATATGGCCCATGAACACGCCTGTGACTGGGTACAGCACCACCCGAAAGCGACGCAGAAACTCCTCCATCAAAAATTCCCGGCTCTGGCCGCACAAGTACAACACGGAGCCATACAGGATCTCGCCATTCGAACTCAGAATGGCCCGGAAGCGGTCACCGACGCGCTTTTCTATCTGTCGAAAATATATGCCTTGTCTCCGGCTGCCGTGGGCGGATCCATGCCGGACAAAACGCTTTTCGAGACAGGACAATGATCCCAAAAACACCATCAAAACTGCCACCGCTGTTTTTCAACATCGGGGGGCTGCTGCTTCTCATTCTTGGCTGGGAAGGACTGGCGCATGTCCAGTCCGGATTGGTCGTGGCCGGTCCGGCCGATACCTTGGCCGCCCTGTTCAGGCTGTTCACCGATCAGGCCTTTCTGACCCGCCATCTCTACCCGACATTGAAACGCATCGCCATGGCCCTGGGCTTTGGCGTATGCAGCGGGTTGATACTGGGTATCCTGGCCGGTCTGGTGGAACCGATCAGGCAGATGTTGGCCCCGGTCCGCTGGATTCTGACAAGCATTCCCGGCGTGATTATCGTCGTGGTATTCATGCTCTGGTTCGGCATGGGCACAACCATGGTGGTCTGCATCACGGCGACCATGGTGGCCCCCATTGTCTATGTGAACACCGCCGACGGCATGGCGCAGGTTGACCGCGCCCTATTGGAAATGGCCACGGTCTATCACCTGCCCCTGCGCGTCCGGCTGGCGCGCATCTATGCTGTCACTCTGGCCGGTCCATTGCTTTCAAGCGTGGTCATCGCCACGGGCAACGGTATCCGTATCGTGGTGCTGGCGGAAATGCTCGGTGCCAATCAGGGACTAGGCCACGCCCTGGCCATTGCCCGGGCCAACCTGCAAACCGATGAACTCTATGCCTTGACCCTGCTGGCCATGCTGGTCATCGGCGGTGTCGAGGTGGTGCTGCTCCGCCCGGCCCGCAAAGCCGTTCAAAGGAGACAGGCATGACCCCGATCATTACCTTGCAAGACGTCCACAAACACTTTGGGGCACAGCCGGTTGTCAACGGCTTTTCCCTCACGGTCCAGCCAGGGGAAATTCTGGGGATGCTCGGTCCGAGCGGCATTGGCAAATCCACCATTCTCCGACTCATTGCAGGGCTTGAAACACCGGATTCAGGGGATATTCAGGTCAACTCCCCCCACATCGGCTATGTCTTTCAAGAGGCCCGCCTATTGCCGTGGGACACCGCGCTGAACAACGTGATTCTGCCCTTGCGCGCACAGGGCATGGACGCGCAGACAGCCACGCAACGCGCCCGGCATTTCCTGCACCGCATGAAACTGTTCGCGGCGGAAAACGCCTATCCGCATCAACTCTCTGGAGGAATGCGCCAACGAGTCGCATTGGCCCGGGCCTTTGCCATCAGCCCGGATATCCTCTTGCTGGACGAACCCTTTACCGGCTTGGATATCGACCTCAAAAAGATCATGCGGCAGCTCCTGGAATCCACACTCAAGACCTGCAACGCCGCCGTGATTCACGTCACCCACGACGCCTCGGAACTGCTGGCCGGGACCAATCGGATCATCCGACTCGGACCAGACATCCCGGAACAAAACCCAGAGTCACTCTCCATGGCCATCACCGCATAAAAAGATATCGTATCCCGTTCTCTTTCCTTGAAGAACAATGCTGATCGCCACATAAGGGCATTCGATAAACACTTGAGAGATTCGTCAAACCACGCTACTTCTGTCTCCGAATTCAAGGAGTCAGTATGGGAAATATAGAACTGGTCACCATTGCCATTGCCCTTGCGATGGACGCCTTTGCCGTTGCCATTGCCACAGGCGTATCGCTCAAATGCGTCAGCCCCCGGCAATCCTTTCGGCTGGCGTGGCATTTCGGCCTGTTCCAGGGACTCATGCCCATACTCGGCTGGTTTCTCGGACGCACGGTCAGCGGGTATATCGAAGCCTATGACCACTGGATCGCCTTCGGATTACTGAGCTACATCGGATATAAAATGATCCGTGAAGCCTTCGAGGATGAAACGGAATCCCGAAACGACCCCACCAAGGGATGGTCGCTGGTCGTCCTGTCCATTGCCACGAGCATCGACGCCCTCGCCGTTGGACTGAGCCTGTCCATGCTGGGCATCTCGGTCTGGTGGCCGTCACTCATCATCGGCATCGTGGCCCTGCTCTTCACCCTGATGGGCCTGCAATTGGGCAAGACCGCAGCCAAGGCTCGGTGTATCGGCAAATATGCCGAACTGGTCGGTGGCACGGTCCTGATCGGCATCGGTCTCAAGATTCTCTGGGAACACGGCGCGTTCGGACTATAAAAAACGGGTCCACTCACAAAATCCACCGCGCCACCTTGACACGCGGATTATCGATAATATATTCTCTACCAAACATGAAGGGAATCATGAAAAAAACATTGATCAAAAAGGAATCCCTCAAGGATCAGGTCAGAACCATCCTGCTCGGGAAAATCATATCAGGCGAATTGCCGCCCGGAAAGCGTCTCAAGATCGTTCCCATTTCAAAGGCTCTTGATGTCAGTCAGGCACCTGTTCGCGAGGCCATTCAGTGCCTTTTTACCAGCGGATATCTGGAACATATCCCCAATGTGGGATTCCGCGTGCGAGAATTTTCGGATCAGGAAGTACGGGAAACCTATCAGGTCCGACATGCCCTTGAAGTAGCGTCCCTCCAATCACTGACAGAAGATCCAAAGGCGTTGGCCGCTGAGCTGGACACCCACTTCACGCACATGGAACAGGCCGTTCGCGAAGAAAATCACGCGGCATACATCCACCACAACAACCTGTTTCACCGAAGCATGATCGCCGCGTCTGGCAACGGGAAAATGCTCGAAGTCTGGGAAGCACTCCAGCTCCCGCACTACATGCGGCACACGTTGAGCACACTGGGCCTCACGTTGAAAACAGCCCTTCCATTGCACCCGCCCATCATTCAGGCACTCAAGGAAGGATTGATCGGACAGGCCGTAAAAGCCTTAAAACACCACGACGATTCCATGCAATAACCATCGCATGGAACAAGGGTTCGTGTTTCCCGACAATTAATTATCGATAATATACAATTTTCAAAAGGAGTTACTGAAATGGAAATACGCATCATCGCACTCATTGAAGCCAAACCGGGGCATAGCATCCCGCTTCAGGAAA
The DNA here is from genome assembly GCF_010468615.1 of Pseudodesulfovibrio sp. JC047. Taxonomy (NCBI): domain Bacteria; kingdom Pseudomonadati; phylum Thermodesulfobacteriota; class Desulfovibrionia; order Desulfovibrionales; family Desulfovibrionaceae; genus Pseudodesulfovibrio; species Pseudodesulfovibrio sp. JC047. The sequence continues at coordinate 28,394 of NZ_WUEH01000004.1, forward strand.
AACTCGAAGCTCTTGTTGCGGCAAGCCGAAGTGAGCCGGGGTGTCTGACCTATCAACTGCATCGCGACACGAAAAATCACGACAAATTTTTCATATATGAGATATGGGAAAATCAGACAGTTTTGGACACCCACAACAATGCGCCCCATTTCACGCATTTTGTCGAATCAACCACGGATATGGTCCAGACGCTTCAAGTCAATTTCCTCGAAGCAATCCATCAACCCTAAATGATCCGGAGATACCATCATGAACAAACAAGAAATACTGAACGCATACAATTTTCGCCACGCCTGCAAGGAATTCGACAGCACCAGGAAAATTCCGAATGAGGATTTCGAATTCATTCTCGAAACAGCTCGCCTGTCACCCAGCTCATTCGGTTTCGAACCGTGGCACTTCCTCATCGTCCAGGATCCCGCTGTTCGCGAAAAATTCCTGCCCATGACCTGGGGTGCCCAACGCCAGTTCCCCACGGCAAGCCACGTCATTTTCACGCTGGTCAAAAAACCATTCTTCATGCGATATGACAGTGAGTACATCCAGACGTTCATGCGGAATATTCAAGAACTGCCGGAGGATATCGTCGAACTGAAGGGAGGCTTCTTCAAAACCTTTCAGGAATCCGATTTCAACCTGCTCGAATCTGACCGTGCCCTGACGGATTGGGCCGCGCACCAGACATACATCCCGCTGGCGAACATGATGACGGCAGCCGCCATGATCGGCATTGACAGTTGTCCCATCGAAGGATTGCACCGAGCACAATTCGACGCCATGCTCGCTTCGGAACTCGACATCGACACCGACAAGTACACCATCGGGTACGCGGTCACCTTCGGCTATCGCAAGGAAGATCCCCGATCCAAGACCAGACAGGACATCTCAAAGGTCACCACCTGGATAGGAAAGGAATAACACGATGCCATACACACACCTTTTCGAAAAAACGACATTAGGTCCCATTGAACTCGACAATCGAATCGTCATGGCACCCATGACCCGGTCCCGCAGTTCGCAACCCGGCGATGTGCCCAACGCGCTCATGGCCACATACTATGCGCAACGGGCCTCGGCAGGACTCATCATCACCGAGGCCACTCAGGTTTCCTTACAAGGAAAAGGCTATGCGAAAACTCCGGGCATCTTCTCCGGTGCCCAGATCGACGGGTGGACACTGACCACCGACGCGATCCACGCACAGGGAAGTTCAGCCTTTCTTCAACTCTGGCACGTGGGCCGGATCAGTGCTTCGGCCATCAACGGCTACCAACCGCTTGGTCCCAGTGCCTGTATCGCCAAAGACACCACGGTCTATACCTTTGACGGCTCGACCAATGGAGACGCGGTCTTCATTCCCGTTGAGGAACCCCGAGAAATGACACAGGACGATATCGACCAGGTCGTTCAGGAATTCGCTCTTGGTGCGGAAAACGCCATACAGGCCGGATTCGACGGCGTGGAAATCCACGGTGCAAACGGATATCTCATCGACCAATTTCTGCGGAGCAATGCCAATAAGCGGACCGATGCCTACGGTGGTTCCAAAGAAAATCGCATCCGACTGTTACGCGAGATAACCGAGGCGGTCATCGAAAAGGTCGGTCGGGACAAAGTCGGTGTCCGGCTCTCCCCATTCATCAAGTTCAAAGACATGGATGACCCGGAAATTCTCGACACCATCATGGCCGCTGCCGCAATGCTCGACGAGCTGGGTGTGGTCTATCTCCACTTGTGTGAAGCGGATTGGGACGACGCTCCAAAAATCCCGGATGAGTTCCGCACACAATTGCGCGCCGTCTATTCGGGGCATATCATCGCCACAGGCAACAAAACTCCCGACGAAGGAGAATCGCTTCTCGAAAAGGGACTGGTGGACATGATCGGATTTGGCCGAAAAATCCTGGCCAACCCGGACTACCCCGAACGCATCAAACAGAACGCACCGCTCAATGAGATTGTCGATACCCACACGCTTTTCGGAGGCGGCGACGCCTATGGGTATACGGATTATCCGTTCTGGAAACCCTGATATTCAACACGATCACATTCACCCACGCCATATTCAATAAGGGGACCGCATTTCGCGGTCCCCTTTTCAACGGAGATCATCCCCATGTGGACACACAGCCAGCCACCATTCTCGCCGATATTCCCTCTTTCTCAACCCCATTTTCCCCACTTTGAAACGCCGTTCGCACACGCCCATGCGGTATTTCCCATTGCCACATCCGGCGGAATCTTGTTATCTCCACATGTCTTGAGGTATTCCGTTTATGAACTAACATGAGGATTCAAGGATGAAACGTGTACTCACAATTCTGATGGTTATGGCTCTGAGTCTCTGCGCCGCCTCCGCCTTTGCGGCTGACGACTCCTGGGAACGTGTCAAGAACGCCGGACAGTTGGCTGTCGGTCTGGACGATGCCTTCCCTCCCATGGGTTTCCGCGATGACAACGGCACACTCGTCGGTTTTGATATCGAAACCGCCGAAGAAGTCGGCAAACGCCTCGGTGTCAAGATCGCATGGCATCCCACCGAATGGAAAGGTGTCATCAACTCGCTGTACGCCAAAAAATATGACTGTATCTGGAACGGCATGACCATCACTGCCGAACGTCAGAAAAAAGTCGCCTTTTCCAAGCCGTATCTGATCGACGGTCAGATCGCCACCGTGCGCATGGACGAAAAGGCCATCAAGACATTTGAAGCTCTTGAGGGCAAGAAAATCGGCGTTCAGGCTGGTTCCCCGGCCCTCGAAGCCGCCAAGAAGCTGCCCAAACCCGCTGCTGAAATTCGTGAATACGATACCAATCCCAAGGCATTTCTCGATCTCGAAGCCGATCGTCTGGACTCGGTTGTCGTTGACAACGTGACTGGCCGTTTCTACATGGCTTCCCGTCCCGGTGAATTCCGCGCCCTGCCTGGTTACATCACCAAAGAAGCCTTTGGCGTTGCCTTCCGCATGGAAGACGCGGCACTGCGCGGCATGGTCCAGAAGGCCATTGATGAAATGGTTGCCGACGGCACTCTGGGCAAGATCTCCCGCAAATGGTTTGGTGAAGATGTCACCAATCCCGCCAAGTGGTAGTCTAAAGCCGTGATAACAAAGCTTGACTCAATATTGAGGAGCGTCGTTCTTGCGACGCTCCTCGTTCTTTCCCTGTTCGCGCTTGGCGCGCAGGCCGCCCAGACCGCGACCGAAAACGCCGACGCACTCATGCGCAAGGCCAACAACGTCATGGTCACCGGCGACCTTGAAGCCGCCATCGATCTCTATCTCCAGATTCCGGCACCCGGACCAAATGGTGATGAAGGACAATTCGCGTCCAGCCGAATGCAGGCAGCACGACTCAAATTCGCGGTCAAGGACTTTCCTGCCGCCATCACCATTATCGAAGAACTTCTTGCTGTGTACCCGGACAACATAGAAGCCCTTCAGTTCAGAGATTCCGTTGAAGAAGCCATGCTCCCCCAGTGGAAACGGCTGCTGAACGACACGATCAAATTCGTTCCGCACCTTTTGAAGGGCAGCCTCATGACCCTGCTGCTGGTGGTCTTCACCATGGTGATTTCCCCGGTTGGCGGTCTGCTCATCGCCTTGGGACGCATTGGCAACATCAGGGCCATCAACCGCCTGTGCTGGTTCATCATCTGGCTCTTTCGCGGCACGCCGCTCCTGCTTCAGCTCTTCTTCATCTACTACGGCCTGCCCGCCCTCGGTATCACGCTGAAGCCCATTCCGGCAGCCCTCATCGGATTGGGACTGAACTACTCCGCCTATCTCGCAGAGATCATCCGAAGCGGTATCCAGTCCATTGACCAGGGACAGATGGAAGCGGCCGAAGCCATGGGCATGTCCAACTGGCAGGCCATGCGCCGGATCATCATCCCGCAGACCTACCGCGTCATTCTCCCGCCCGTTGGCAACGAATTCATCGCACTCATCAAGGACACCGCGCTGGTCTCCACCATCGCCATGGTCGAACTGATGCGCACGGCAGACCAGCTGTTCAACGCCTCATTCAACATCACGGTGCTCGGTCTGGCCGCTGTTATCTACCTTATTTTCACCACCGTCTTCACCTTTGCCTTTGAACGGCTTGAAGATCGCGTGGGAGCATACGAGAAACGCTGATGCAACCGCTTCTGGAACTCAAAAACATCGTCAAGACATTCGGCTCTCACCGGGCCGTTGACTCGGTCAATCTGTCCATGCAGGCCGGAGAAAAAACCGTTATCATCGGTCCGTCCGGCTCGGGGAAATCCACCCTGCTGCGGGCCATCAACATTCTGGAAACCATTGATTCCGGAACCATTCTCTTTGAAGGCCACCCCGTTGGGTATCGCCAACTCAAAGGCAAGCAGGTCCTGGACAAGCCTAAGAATATCTGTCAGCTCCGCACGCAAATCGGCATGGTTTTCCAACACTTCAACCTGTTTCCACACATGACCGTGGTCCAAAATGCCATGGAAGGTCAGGTGACAGTGCTGGGCACACCCAAGGCGGAAGCCCGGGCCGTTGCCATGAACATGTTGGAAAAAGTCGGCATGAGTGAATTCGCGGACCGTTTTCCGGCCTCGCTGTCTGGTGGACAAAAACAACGCGCCGCCATTGCCCGAGCCCTGTCCATGAAACCGAAGCTGATGCTTTTTGACGAACCCACATCCGCGCTGGACCCGGAATTGGTCGGCGAAGTGTTTGGGGCCATCAAGCAACTGGCTGACGAAGGCATGACCATGATTATCGTCACCCACAACATGGGCTTTGCCCGTGAGATTGCGGACCACGTGGTCTTCATGGAAAACGGCTCGTTCCTGGCCAAGGGCGCGCCGGACGACTTCTTTGCCAAGCAGTGCAAAGACCCGCGAATTCAGAGTTTCATCGACCGCATTTTCTAAAAAAACGCCGTGCTTTTCACGACACATCACTGGCCCGGGAAGACATATTTCCGGGCCATTTTCATGTCAAATTTCCCAGTCCTTTGGACTCCGTATCCAGATTCCTATCGACTTCACATCACGTTGTACGGTATCATTTGACCATGCAGGCACACACTCTTTCCCTGTCTTTGACGACAACCACGCTCAATATCCAAAAGGTTCCCACGCAATGACCGACGCACTCCTGCACCGATATGACACTCTCATCCAGAAATTGACCGCCACCGGCGGCGCGCTTGTCGCTTTTTCCGGTGGCGTGGACAGCACCCTGCTCCTGTACGCGGCATACGCCGCACTCGGGGACAAGGCCGTGGCCGCGACCATCGTGACCCCATACATTCCCCGATGGGAAATCACGGAAGCCAAAGCATACGCGGACACCCTCGGCGTCACGCATGTCGAACTGGAACGGCCGTTCCCGGAAGCCCTGCGCATGAACCCACCGGACCACTGCTATACCTGCAAGAAATATCTGTTTTCGGAACTCGTTGAATGTGCGCGGAATCAGAAGATTCCGTGCGTGCTCGACGGCACCAACCTCGATGATCTGGATGATTACCGTCCCGGCCTGAAGGCCCTGCGAGAATTGAAAATCGGCAGCCCTCTGCTGGATGCCGGGCTGACAAAACAGGATATCCGAGACCTGTCACGCCACTTCGGTTTGCCCACTGGCGACAAACCATCCTTTGCCTGCCTGCTCTCGCGGATGCCGATTGGAAGCCGCGTCACCGAAACCGCCCTGCGACAGGTGGAAAACGCGGAACGCTCCCTCATGGACATGGGATTCCCCGCTGTCCGGGTCCGCCATCACGGCGATGTGGCCCGTATCGAAGTCCCGCAAGACGACATCGGCACCCTCGTCACGCACCATGGCCCCGCCATCAACGATGCCCTCAAGAAACTCGGATATCGACACGTCGCAGTAGACCTGGCCGGCTATTCCATGGGCAGTCTCAACCGCACAAACATCATCGACGACACAGAAAACGCTTCCTGAATGTATCTCAAAAAAACGTTTTCTCTCAAACAAAAACACTCTGTCCCCCCCCAAACCGAGCGAAGCGAGCACCAAAAAGTTTGGAGCGTCCAGAGAACCTTTTCAAAGGTTCTCTGGTCGTCGAAGACGCCACCCCGGCGAGGGGCCGCCGGAGGCAACGCCACCCCGGCGAGAGGCCGCCGGAGGCAATGGCAGCCCGGCAAGGGGCCGCCGGAGGCAAAACCTCCCACCTCCTCACCGCCTTCAACACTCAGCCAAGCTGGCAGACAGACTCTCTGTCCACCAACCTCGGCTCGATCTTGATGATTTTCCCTTTGGCGCGCTTGCTTCCCAAGCGATCGATAAGCGTATCAACGGCCATGGCCGCAAGCTGATTCTTGGGCTGATGAATGGTGGTCAGTGACGGGGTAGCGTGCCGGGCGATATAGATATCGTCATAGCCGACCAGTGAAATATCCAGAGGAACACGAATCCCCAATCGAAAGGCCTCACTCATCATGCCCAGTGCCATCATGTCGTTGCAGACAAACACAGCGCTAGGCCGGTCGTGCAGATCGGCAAGCTGTTGCATGGCTCGAACGCCGCCTTCGCATTCGTAATCGCCTTCGATGATCCATTCTTCGCGAATGGGCAGCCCGACCTCAGTCATAGTGGTCCGAAATCCGGCCAAACGCTCCTCGGCCGACCGCCTGCCAGCCGGACCTGTCACACAGCCGATAGCCCGATGCCCATGGGCAAGCAGATGCTCGGTGGCCAATTGCGCACCATAGGGAGAATTGTCATAAATACGATCCACAATGTCGGATTCCGGTCCCCAGTCGAAAATGACGATGGGCACACTCCGTTCAGCCTCCAGCAAGGTGATGACATCGTCGTTCACCTCGCTGCATAACAAGAGCAACCCGTCCACCCGCTTCTCTTCAAGGGCGTCCAGATTGGCCTCCATCCGGTGAATGTCCCCTTCGGTATTGCACAAAAACAGGGTGTAACCGCGTTCGTAACACCGCCGTTCAACCGCGTGAACCACCTCGGCAAAAAACGGATTCCGACTGGTTGTCACGAGCATCCCGAGGGTCCGCGTCTTCTGGCCCTTGAGACTCCGGGCAATGGAGGATGGCCGATAGTTCAGTGTTCGAACGGCTTCGCGCACCCGTTGACAGGTGGCGTCGCTGACGAATCGAGTCTTGTTCAGAACATGAGACACCGTGGAGGTCGAGACCTTGGCGAGCTTTGCGACGTCTTTGATTGTTGCCATATTTTTATGCGTGCTTGTTGATGAACGCGTGAACCTCTTCACGCGTCGGTATGGATGGTTGCGCACCCAATCGCGTCACAGATATCGCCGCTGCCGCGTGAGCAAATCGGATGGCCGATCGCACATCCAGCCCATCGTGCAATGCCGCCACGAGCGCACCATTGAAAGTATCCCCGGCAGCCGTGGTATCAACAGGGTCCACACGATACCCGGGCAGCAATTCCGACACCCCGGGCGCACTCAGGTACGCGCCGTTGCGACCCAGGGTTATTATGATATTTTCCACACCCTTGTCATGGAGAAATTCCGCAGCCTTGCGCGCATCGTCTTCGGTCTGAACCGATATCCCGGTCAGGGCCTCAGCCTCGGTCTCGTTGGGGGTGAGCATGAACAACTCCGCCAGCAGTGAATCGGGAAGCTCCCGCGCCGGGGCCGGATTCAAGATCACACGCCCACCAGCGGCACGGGCTGTTCGCGCGGCCAGCATCACGCTGTCGAGCGGACTTTCCAGCTGCATGAGCAAAATATCCGCAGACGCGATGGCCGACAGATGCGGCTGCAATCGCTCGGGTGTCAGGGCCGCATTGGCTTCCGGTGAAATGGAAATACTGTTCTCGCCAGAACCAGCAACCTGAATCAAGGCGATGCCCGTGGGCAGACCGTCCACCGTCATCACCCCGGAAATATCCATGCCGTCATCCTGAAAGCGTTGGATCATGTGCCGTCCGAAATCATCATCCCCCACGCAGGCGACAAAGCCGAGAGCCGCACCAAGTCGGGCCGCAGCCACGGCCTGATTGGCCCCCTTGCCACCGGGAAGGACCTGATATCCGTGGCCGGTCACGGTTTCGCCGGGCCGAGGAAAATCATCCACTTGCAGGACATGATCGGCATTGACACTGCCCAGAACAAGCACTTTTGGTGAAGACATGGTCTGCTCTCTTGTTGCAAAAAAAGGGAATGGCGCACCAGGACGACCCGGTGCGCCATTGTATCGAATTACTTGACCACCATCAGCGGGACAGGAATATATTTCTCGACCGTCTGGCCCTTGAGAATCTTGTCCGCAGTCTCAACACCGAGCGACCCGATCAATGCGGGCTGCTGGGCAATGGTTCCCGCCATATCACCACGCTTCACGGCGGCAACGCCATCATCCGTGCCGTCAAAACCGACAATGACCACCTTCTTGCCTGCGGCCTGAAGCGCACGCATGGCTCCGAGGGCCATTTCGTCATTCTGAGCAAACACGCCCTGAACATCGCCGTAGTTGGCCAGCAGGTTTTCCATGACATTCAAGCCCTTGGTCCGATCAAAGTCCGCAGGCTGGGAGGCCAGGACCTTGAAATCGTTGGCCGCGACAGCCTGTTCGAAGCCAGCCCCGCGATCACGAGCAGCGGACGTACCGGGCAGGCCTTCCAACTGGATGACCCTGGCACCCTTGCCAAGTTTTTCGGCCATGAAATCACCGGCCATCTTGCCACCAGCAACATTGTCGGACGCGATATGCGACGCGACTGTGCCACGCGAGGCCCCACGGTCCAACGTGACAACCGGAATTCCGGCCTGGTTGATGAGACGAATAGCATTGGACACCGCGTCCGAATCAGTGGGATTGACTAGAATCGCCTTGACGCCACGCACGGTCAGGTCTTCCACGTTGGCCAATTCCTTGGCCGGATCATTCTGGGAATCGAGAACAATCAGTTCATATCCCATTGCATCGGCCTTTTTCACGGCCCCATCCTTGAGAGTCACGAAGAACGGATTGTTCAGGGTGGATACAACCAAAGCCAACGTGTCTTTTGCCTGGGCAGAGACACCGAGGGCCATGGTCAGAACCAAGGTCAGGACAAGGGTCAAAAGTTTTTTCATCATACGCTCCTTATGGTGGTTACTCCGTGCTTTTCGTATCAACCAGCACCGCTAACAGAATGACCAACGCCTTGGCGATCATCTGATAATAGGATGATACATCGAGCAAATTCAACGCATTATTGAGAAATCCAATGATGAGAGCACCCAAAAGTGTCCCCATGATTGTGCCTTTGCCGCCCATGAGACTGGTCCCGCCAAGCACCACGGCCGCAATGGCATCGAGTTCATACCCGGCCCCGGCAGTGGGTTGGGCAGACGACAGTCGGGAGGTCACGATCAACCCGGACAGGGCGGACAGGAATCCGGCAATGGCATAGACCGTGATCTTGATGGTATTCACATTGATCCCGGACAGACGGGTGGCGGATTCGTTGCCGCCAAGGGCGTAGATATACCGCCCCAGACGCGTGTGATTGAGCAGATACCAGGCCCCGCCAAACGTGACGGCCATGATCCAGATGGGAAACGGAATCCCCAACAGGTAGCCGGTGCCAATAAAAGCAAAAGCATCCGCCACATCGGTGAATCCGGTGGAGATGGGCCGACCGTCCGTGTAGACCAACGTCAATCCCCGGACCATGGTCATGGACACCAGCGTGGCGATGAACGCCTGCACCTTGCCCTTGGCAATGATGATTCCACTGGCCGCACCGAGCAGGGCACCAGCCCCGAGGGCCGCGCCAACGGCCACAACCAACGGCATTTCCGCCGCTATCAGACTGGCTCCGATAGCCCCGCACAGGGCCAGGACCGACCCCACGGACAGATCAATGCCAGCCGTCAGAATGACCAAAGTCATACCCACGGCCATGATCGCATTGATCGCTGTCTGCCGCAGGATATTCATGAGATTACCGGTGGTAAAAAAATTGGGATTCAAAAAGGACACAATGAGAATCATCACGATGAGCGCAATGAGTGTTTTCTGCTGAATCAACCGTTGTTTGATGGACACGGACTGTTCCTGTCCGGAGGCCCTGTTTTTTGCCGCGCTCATGCAGCCTCCTCGCGCGCCCGGCCAATGGCGCAGGCCATAAGTTTTTCCTGATCCGCTTCCGCCGCCGAAAATTCGCCCCGAAAACGGCCTTCGTGCATGACGATAATCCGATCGCTCATGCCGAGAATTTCCGGCATCTCCGATGAAATAAGCACAATGCTCATTCCTTCTGCCTTGAATGAATTGATGAGTTGATAAATTTCTTTTTTGGCACCCACGTCCACACCGCGCGTCGGTTCATCCAGAATGAGCACCTTGGGTCGATCCATCAGCCCCTTGGCAATGGCGACTTTCTGCTGGTTGCCCCCGGAAAGATTGCCGACCGCCTGCATCCGTGACGGCGTTCTGATATTGAACGCATCAATATACTCGTCTGCCGCCCGGCGTTCGTTGACATGATTGATCTGCCCGATGCCGGAACAAAAATCCGTCAGGGCCGTGAGGGTCATGTTCTCCTTGACCGACAACCCGAGAATCAGACTGTCCGTTTTTCGATCCTCGCTGATGTACGCGATTCCGGCGTCGAGTGCGTCTGCCGGAGAACTGATCTCCACAGGTTCGCCCCCCATGGAAATCCGCCCGCCATCCATGGGATACGCCCCGTAAATGGCCTTCATCAGCTCGGTCCGTCCCGCGCCCATCAAACCGGATATGCCGAGAATTTCCCCCTCCCGCACGGAAAAGGACACCCCGTCAAGCCGTGGTCCGGTCAGATTTTCAACGTCGAGACTGATTGGGCCAGGCTCGACCGTGATTCGTGGGTACTGTTCTTCGAGCCGCCGCCCGACCATCATCTCGATCAATTCGTCTTCGGAGATGTCCGCAACCGGACATTCACCGATGAACTGGCCGTCACGCAACACGGTCACGTCGTCACAGATTTCAAAAATTTCCTTGAGTCGATGCGAAATGTAGACCACCCCGTGCCCGGATTCCCGCAGTTCGCGAATGACCGAAAACAACGCCGTGGTTTCGGTGTCGGTCAACGTGTCAGTGGGTTCATCCATGATGATGACCCGCGATTCGAATGACAGGGCCTTGGCGATCTCCACCATCTGCTGTGCGCCGATGCCCAATTCGCCGAGCCGTGTGCGAGACGATGTCCGCACCCCGAGTCTGTCGAGCAATTCGTCCGCCATGCGATACATGTCATTCCAGCGAATGTGGCCGAGGAAGCCCACTTTTTCGCGGCCTAAAAAGATATTTTCGGCAATGGACAATTCCGGTAGCAAATTGAGTTCCTGATGGATGATGCTGATCCCGGCCTCCTGCGAATCACGCGGTCCGGCAAACGTTCGCTGCTCCCCCAGATACCGCATGGTCCCGCCATCCCGAGAATAAATGCCGGTCAGGACCTTCATGAGCGTAGATTTGCCCGCCCCGTTTTCTCCCACCAACCCCATGACCCTGCCGGATGAGACGCGCAGATTCACGCGATCCAGGGCCTTGACGCCCGGAAACCGCTTTTCGATAGCGTCCAGTCTGAGCAATTCGTCCATGCCGTCCCCACTAAAAGACCACGCCCGCCTTGAGAATGACATTGGCATACGGGGTGAATTCCCCGGTCCGCACAATGGCCACGCTCCGGCGCGTCTGGTGTTTGAAGGTCTCATGACTGATGGTCTGAACCGACACGGAAGTGCCCTGCTGCTTTTCCATCGACCGGATACACTGAAGCAACTCGCCATGCAGGTGGGGACTGACGGTCTCGAATTCCTCGGCAATCACCACTTCCTGCACTGCCATCTCCGAAACAATGGCCTTGACCACATCCATGAACGCGGGAATCCCTTCGGTCACCGCCAGATCGATCCGCTGGACACCCACAGGAATGGGCAACCCGGCATCACAGATCGTCAATTCATCACAATGGCCGAGTTTGGCCACAGCATATGACACCGCTGCATTGAGCAGTTTTGTCTTTTTCATTATTCGCCCCCATCGTGGCGTGTCGTTGTCGGTTCACCCGTAAAGTCCGGGGAACATATCACACATCGAAACGTTTGCGCAATCGTTTCGATGGTGATTTCATGGGCAGTTATCCTTCAATAAGAAAAGATCGAAAGCATCCTGAAATTCCGATTTCCCCGATCAATGGCAGTGCTGAATCCCGGGGAAATGACCAAAATTTGATTCACGGGAAACAAATCCGGTACACACACGGTACAAAGGGACATGCCGTATTTCACGCCTGTCCCCAGACCGGGAGAAACACCCATGGATTCTTTTGAATACGAAATACACGAATACAAGGCCGGCTTTGCCCGCACACCCATCACGTCTATTCGGGAAGTCCCACTGACTATCCAATTGAACGGGAAAGAGGTTGTCACCCTGCTCTGCACGGCCAAGCACCCTGAATATTTGGCGATCGGCTTCCTCAAATCCGACGCTTTTTTGTCCAGTCCAGACCAGATCACGGACCTGACCGTTCGAGATCTGGGCGATCGACTGCTCGCCGAAGTGGAAACCTGTCATGATCCGTGGAAAAATCGCGTGCTTGAACGCTCCATTACCTCGGGCTGCGGCAAGGGGACGAACTTCGGACGCAACGCCGCCACGATCTCCAAACGCCATGTCACGGGCAACGTCAAGGTCACGCCGGAACAGATTCTCAGTCTGACGCACCAGCTTCATGAACGGTCCACTCTGTATAATGCCACTCGCGGCTGCCACAATTCTTCGCTGTGTGTGCCGGATGAGATGCTGCTCTTTCGGGAAGATATCGGCCGTCACAACGCCATTGACATGATCTGCGGTCAGTGCTTTCTCGACGACGTGTCCGTGGACGACAAACTCATTGTCACCACCGGACGCATCGCTTCTGAAATTCTGCTCAAGGTCATCCGCATCGGCGTGCCCATTCTCGCTTCAACTGCCGTTGCCACCAGTTTTTCCGTGGAATTGGCCCGAAAAACCGGCATCACGCTCATCGGCAACATCAAAGACGACAGCTTCTGGGTCTACAACGACAACAAGCGGATCATCGGATTCTAGCCCTGTTCACACCCACACAATGAACGCCATTCAAACGCGTCTCCAGAGACTTGGGGACGTTTGAAACATGTTTTTTCGGTAAATTGACGAAATCTATGAAAACATCGTCTTTGTATCGACTTTCTTCACATCGTCGGAACATACTGATTTGTAGACCTTTTCAGTAAGCTTTATGCTCAAAAAGACATAATTTAGATAAAAAAATATTCAACAATTTCAATTTAATAGAATAATTTTGTGTCAAAGCTTGAGCAAGTCTCAAGACTTTGGCATCATAGTCGGGCGTCCATAGTATTGTACGCAACCGAATAATCACAAAGGACGCACCATGGAATTTGACGTGGAACAATATCAACGCAGGCTTGAAAAAAAAATCACCCAACTGAAAGGGAAATCCTATATTTCCGAAGAACTCGTGAATCTCGTGGCCGACGTGGCCCGCTTGCAACTGACCGCACGCATCAACGCAACAGTGACCATCCCTCAGGACACAGAACTGGCCCCGGCCGAGGCCGTTTTTCAAGGGGTGCCATTGCTTGGCAGAGAGAACTTCCCTCACGACAGCGCGCAGGCAACCCAATTGTTGCAGGACCTCATTGCCCTGCTCAACACCACGGGCGGCCCATTGGGCGATGGAGCCAAAGCCGTGGCACAGGCCATGGACAACGGCGAATTCACCCCGGCAGACCTGTTTCACCACTATTTGAATGACGATACGGCATTCTTTGCGTCCTGGGCAGAACGCACCCCGGAGGCACCCAAGACCATCGCCTTCCTCGCCTTTGCAGCCCTCGGACCGTCCATTGAAGCGGCTGCGGACATTCTGGCCGAAAAACTGCCGGACATGAAAGTTCCGGAAGTGGGAACCTGCCCCATCTGTGGCAGCCTGCCGCTCATTTCGTCGCTGAATCAAAAAGAAGGCTTCCGTCACGCCACCTGTTCCTTCTGTCGGCATGAGTACCGTATCAAACGGATCGCCTGTCCGGTCTGTGGTGAAGACGACCAGAAAAAACTGACATTTTTCACGGTGGACGAAGAACCCGGATTCCGCGTCGATGTCTGTGAATCCTGCAAAACGTATATAAAGACCATTGATTTCAGGAATCTGGACCGTGTTGCCTTGCCGATTCTTGACGATCTGGACTCTTTAGCCCTTGACTATGTGGCCGCTGGTCAGGGATACAAACGCGCAACACTGTCCGCTTGGGGATTTTAACACAGAGGTAACCATGTCAGCCGTGCTCTCGAACACCATGCATTCTCTCTCGCATATTGTGCCCACAGACTCGCCGTCGAATATCGACGGCGGCTTTGAGACACTGTTGCATGATGATGCCAAGGCCCGAGCGTATCTGCTCGAACTGACATGGCCCACTGGCGATCCCTTTTGCCCTCGGTGCGGCCACCGCAAAGTCTATACCTTATCCGGCGAACGCCTGCGGTGCGCCAGTTGCAAATACACCTTTCAGCCCTTTTCGGGCCGGTGGATCAACAACGGCGCACTCAGTCCGTCGGAATGGCTCCGACTCATCGTCCTGTTCGTGGAAGAATGTTCGGTCCACCAGATGAAAGAACAGCTCGGTCTGTCCTACAACACGGTATACAAGGCCCTGACCGCCATCCGATTCGCCATTCTGGGACACGCGCTCGACGCCCGGCAACTCATCAGCCCGGCAACGGGGCTGGACTCCTATCTCAAAGGGAATCGACTGACCGGCGGGCCTCGTGAAATGCACATGGATACCATTCCGGTCTACGGCATCCTTCGCCGGAACGACATCGTATTCATCGATCTGGTGCCCGGATTTCAGGCCGAGACCCTGTTTCACTTTCACATGAACTTTCACCTCAAACTCATTCGCACGGGAAACCTGGTCTACACTGATCGTTACAAAGACTACGACACATTGATTTTCTGTGGCAACGATTCGCTCCCTTACGAGGTCATCCGACGGTATGACGAACCGCCGTATATCGACGAGGTGCAGGATGAGTTCTGGCAATATGCCCAGACCCGTATCAAGAAATTCCGTGGCATTTCCTGCCAACGCTTCCCCTTGTACATGAAGGAACTGGAATTCCGCTTCAACAATCAGGACAAACCCGTTGCCGAGATCCTGGCCGCCTACCTGTGCGCATTGGTCCCGACGACATAAAAACAACCAGACGCAATCCAATAATCGGACCAAAACTGTCCCGTCAAAATCATCTGGGCACGCCACGCATTTCATATGTTATCCCGCACAGTGACAGACTGAAACTGGTCCATTCCATGTTTTTTTGAACACGGCGCGCCTTGTGAACTGACACCATCCTGAAATCCATTGAAAAATCGCTGCCATATGCTCAAGTCGCTGGTGCAAAACCGTGGGCAAGTTATCGATTTATGTCTTTTTCGACATAACGCAATCGCCCTGTTCCCAGCGGGTTTGTAAAAAACCCACTTTTTTCCCCTGTGTAAGACCCAAGAAGAGTCTCCTTCCTTTGAACTCTGGGCATCAATCCCCCATAAAGGGAATAACGGAATTTAATGGGAGAGGTCCGCTTATGCGCTTTTCACACAACACTTCGTCGGCTGCGAAGCCCACGCCCCCGATGCCCTTTGCCGGGCTGGGGTTTGGCATGGACGCTGTCCAGACTGCGGCGCAGGAAATGATCCTGACACCTCACTGTCATCCTGACAGTTCAGGAACACACCTGCCCACACCGGACACCGTGGTGCAGCCCAATGGCTATGAACTCCTCGTGACACTCGGTCGCGAGATTCGCGGGCGATGACCCGCACGCAACTTTTAGGAGGTCGAATGCATACCAATCGAAGGAACTTCCTCAAGCTCTCCGCTGTCGCGGCCACGGCCACGGCATTTGGCGGTCTCGGGCTTGGCTGTACCGCGAAAACAGCGCCCATGGCTGATCGCGTTGAGGCCATGAAGCCCAAATGGAGCAAACAGACAACCACGATCTGCTGTTATTGTGCAGTGGGTTGCGGCCTTGTCGTCAACACGTCCCTCAAGGACAACAGGGCCATCAACGTCGAAGGTGACCCCGATCATCCCATCAACGAAGGCGCACTCTGTGCCAAGGGCGCATCGATCTGGCAGTTGGCCGAAAACGATCGCCGCCCGGACTCCGTGCTCTACAGGGCACCCTATTCCAAAGAGTTCACCAAAGTTTCCCTGAGCTGGGCACTGGAAAAGATCGCCCACAATGTCAAAAAGACTCGTGACGAAACATTCACGATCAAAAACGCGAAAGGCCAACTGGTCAATCGCTGCGACGGCATCGCTTCAGTCGGTTCCGCCGCGCTCGACAACGAGGAGTGCTGGGCCTACCAGACTATGCTCCGCAGCCTCGGCCTGGTGTATGTGGAACACCAGGCACGTATCTGACACAGCGCAACTGTTGCGGCTCTGGCAGAGTCGTTCGGACGCGGTGCGATGACCAATCACTGGATCGATATCCAGAACGCTGATTGTATTCTTATAATGGGCAGTAACGCTGCCGAAAACCATCCCATTTCTTTCAAGTGGGTCACCAGGGCACAGGAAAAGGGGCAACTCTGATCCATATTGACCCTCGGTTCACCAGGACCTCGGCCAAGTCCGACATGCATGCCAAACTTCGATCCGGCTCTGATATTGCCGTTCTCGGTGGCATGATCAAGTACATCCTGGACAAGGATTTGATCTTCAAGGATTACGTGGTGAACTACACCAACGCATCCTTCATCATTGGCGATGACTACACCTTCGATGATGGCATCTTTGCCGGATATAATCCCAAAACCAAATCATACGACAAGTCCAAGTGGGCCTTTGCCATGGATGCCGACGGCAATCCGAAAAAAGACCCCACACTCAAGGACCCGAAATGCGTCTATCAGATGCTCAAGAAGCACTATGAACGCTATAATCTCGACGAGGTCATGTCCATTTCCGGCATGGCGAAAAAAGACCTGATCGCGCTGTACGAGACCTATGCGGCCACGAGCGCACCCGACAAGGCCGGAACCATCATGTACGCCATGGGTTGGACACAGCACTCCGTTGGCGTCCAGAATATCCGTTCCATGGCCATGATCCAGTTGCTGCTTGGAAACATCGGTATTGCCGGTGGTGGCGTCAACGCCCTGCGCGGTGAAGCCAATGTTCAGGGGTCAACCGACCAATGTCTGCTGTACCACATCCTGCCCGGGTATTTGAAAACACCCAAGGCTGGTCAGGACACACTGGACGCATACAACACCAAATACACCCCGGTTTCCAACGATCCGAAATCAGCCAACTGGTGGCAGAACTATCCCAAATATTCAGCGTCGTTGCTCAAAGCCATGTGGCATGACGACACACCTGAAGACGCATATCAGTTCCTGCCCCGCCTGGACTCTGCGTCCGCCGCAGAATATTCTTGGCTGACCATGTTCGACAAGATGGACAAGGGCCAATTCAAGGGCCTGTTTGCCTGGGGCATGAACCCCGCTTGTTCCGGTGCCAATGCCAACAAGAACCGTCAGGCCATGGGCAAGCTCGACTGGCTGGTCAATGTCAACATCTTCCCCAACGAAACAGGTTGGTTCTGGGAAGGTCCCGACATGAAACCGGAAGAAATCAAGACTGAAGTCTTCTTCCTTCCCTGCGCAGTCTCCATTGAAAAGGAAGGCTCCGTCAGTAACTCCGGCCGCTGGATGCAGTGGCGGTACAAAGGACCAGACGCACCGCACGGCCTCAAGCCGGATGGTGACCTCATGTATGACTTGATGCATGAGATTCAAGATCTGTACAAAAAGGAAGGCGGCGCATACCCCGAGCCGATCACACGACTCACCTGGGACAACATTGCCACAGACGGTGTATTTGATTCACACAAGACCGCCAAGCTCATCAATGGACACTTTACCCGTGACGTCGAAGTCAAGGGCAAACAGTTCAAAAAGGGTGACCAGGTCCCGAGTTTCGCATACCTCCAGGATGACGGCTCGACCGCATCAGGTAACTGGTTGTACTGCAACTCGTACACTGACAAGGGCAACATGGCCGCACGTCGCAGTCTGGCCCAGACCCCGGAACAGGCGAAAATCGGTCTGTATCCGAACTTCTCCTGGTGCTGGCCCGTCAACCGACGCATTCTGTATAACCGTGCGTCCGTGGACCTTCAGGGCAAACCGTATAACCCGAAAAAACCGGTCATCGAATGGAACGGCAAGAAATGGGTGGGAGACATCCCCGATGGCGGTTGGGCCCCTGGTTCCAAATACGCCTTCATCATGCGCAAACACGGCTTTGGCCAGCTCTATGGTCCAGGCCGCGCGGATGGTCCGTTACCGGAATATTATGAACCGCTCGAATGCCCGGTCAAGAAGCATCCCTTCTCCGGCACGCTGCATAACCCGACCGCTCTGACCTTCGACACCGAAGAAAAAGCCGTCTGTGATCCCAAGTACCCATTCGTTGGCACCACCTATCGTGTCACCGAGCACTGGCAGACGGGTCTGATGACCAGAAACTGCGCATGGCTCACGGAGTGCGAACCCCAGGTGTTCGTGGAAATGAGCCCGGAACTTGCGGAACTCAGAGGTATTGAAAACGGCGAAAAAGTCATGGTTGACTCGGTCCGTGGCTCCATTTGGGCCAAGGCAATTGTCACCAAACGACTGGAACCGTTCGAAGTACAGGGGACAACGATCCATCAGGTCGGTCTCCCATGGCACTTTGGCTGGACCTGGCCTAAGGACGGTGGCGATACAGCCAACATCCTGACCCCGTCCGTCGGCGATCCCAACACCGGCATCCCTGAAACCAAGGCCTTTATGGTCAACGTCCGCAAGGCGTAAAGGAGGAATGACACATGAGTAAAACATTCTTCATCGACCTGACCAAATGTACGGCCTGCCGTGGTTGCCAGGTTGCCTGTAAGCAATGGAAAAAACTGCCCGCCGAGAAAACGGAAAACTGGGGTTCCCACCAGAATCCCAAGGACCTGTCCGGCACAACGCTGAAACTCGTCCGCTTCGAAGAAGTTGGCGAAGGCCCTGATCTGCAATGGCTGTTCTTCCCGGAACAGTGCCGTCACTGCATTGAACCGCCATGCATGGACGCCATGACCATTCCCGGCTCCATCATCCATGATGAGGAAACCGGTGCCGTCGTCTACACGGAGCTTACGGCCTTGGAACCAGACAAGGATGCCTTCAGCATGTCCTGTCCCTATGACATTCCTCGCGTCAACGAGGAAACCGGACAGGTGGTCAAATGCGACATGTGCATCGACCGCGTCAAGGCCGGCATGTTGCCCGCCTGTGTCCAGACCTGTCCAACAGGAGCCATGAACTTCGGTGACCGTGAAGACATGCTCGCCCTGGCCGACAAACGGCTGGCCGAGGCACTCAAGAAGTACCCGGATGCCGAACTTGTCGATGTCGACAGCGTGCGCGTCATCTATTTGGTGGAGACCGACCCGGATAGCTATTACGAGTCCCTGTCTTCCGATGCGTCGTCCACTCAGGAGAAAGGCCCCATGTCCAGGAAACAATTCCTGGCCCAACTGGCCAGCCCGCTCAAACGGATGAACGGATAACGACAAACCTCCCCGGCGCGGATCACCCATCCGCGCCGGGCTTTTCTCATGAAGAACACCTCCGTACACGGTGCCGATCGGACCCGGCACGTCATGTGCGGAGTCTTTCAGGCCCCGACGCTCTCCGTGCGCCGGGGCCGCCTTGCACAGGACAATGCTGACAGATGCAGTATCGTTGGGTTATGAGGATTTCTTGTGTTTTCAAAGCCAACTCAGTAACACTCAATGTCACGACATCGTTAGACGCATCGAGCACGGAGCGAAACCATGCGAATTCGACCATGGACATTCATATTTTTCAGTCTGTCGCTGCTTGTCAGTTTGGGGGCATGTACCTCTGACAACGACGCAGCCACTCACGGTTCCCTTTCGCCCGGTGTCACGGACACGAAAATCATTCTCGGTTCATCGCTCGCCCTCACTGGTCATGCGGGATACCTCGGCACCCAGACCCTTCGCGGGGCACAGGCCTATATCCGACACGTCAACGCCAAGGGTGGCATCCATGGCCGGACCATCGAGATCATGGCGGTGGACGACTCATACGATCCGCCCAAATGCCTCGCCAATACGCAACATTTCATTATCAACAACGAAGTATTTGCCCTGTTCTGCTATGTGGGAACGCCAACCACGGTCAAGGCGCTCCCTCTGGTCGAAGAAGCGCGTATCCCACTCGTGGGCATGTTCACCGGAGCCAATGCCCTTCGCCAGCCCTTCAACCGCTATGTGGTCAACATCCGGGCGTCCTATTATCAAGAAACCAAAGATGCCGTGCGCCACATGGTCAAGGACTTGGGCTTGCGGAAAATCGCGGTTTTCTATCAATATGACACCTACGGATTCGACGGATTGATCGGGACCGAACTCGCACTCAAGGAATTCAACATGGAACCCGTGGCCCGAGGATGGTACATCCGGGGAACCGAGGATATTGACGAAGGATTGGACCGCATCCGCGCATCCGACGCCGAAGCCGTGGTCATGGTCGGCACCTATGACGCGTGTGCCCGATTCATCAACCGGGCCTGGGAACAAGACTACACCCCGGCCTTTTACACGGTCTCCTTTGTGGGAGCCGAAGAGCTGGCCCGCCGTATCAAGACGGATATGCCGGTCAAGGTTCTGATGTCTCAAGTGGTCCCCGCACCGATTACCGATCCGGAAACCGACTCGGACACCGTCAATGAATACGTCTCATTCCTGAAAGAATATTTTCCTGACGACACCCCCAGTTTCGTGGGGCTGGAGGGATTCTTCAATGCCCGTATCGTGGTGGAAGGACTACGCTTGGCCGGAAGGGATCTCACCCGGGAAAAATTCATCAACGCCATCGAATCCATCCGCAACTTTCCGCTTGGCCCGGGCATGTCCATCACCTACGGACCGAACGACCGGCAGGGACTTGAGGCCATTCACTTCACCCGACTGCAAAACGGTCGATTCGTGCCCTTTTACGACTGGGTCGGGCTACGACGCGAGCTGGAGGCCAAACCATGACCATGGTCCAAAAATTGGCGACCCGGTTCGATACCATCGGCCTGCGAGAAAAGCTCCTTTTTTCCATGCTCGCGGCCATCATGTTCATTTCCGTGACCATTGCCCTGGTGTCCCGATACATTCTGGTCAGTTCCCTGACCCACGAGTTGGAAATGCGCGGATTTGCCATCGCCCATTCCGTGGCGGAACGCGGTGGTTCCTATCTGCTGGACAACGACATTCCCAAACTTCTGGCCCTGATTTTTGACGAACGGCGCCTTCGCCAGCGCAAGAATCTGGTGGCATACATTTTCATTGAAGACTTGGACGGCAAGATTCTGGCCCACACCCTGACCCGAAAACTCCCAAGCTCACTCCGAGGGAATCCCCTTCCGACCAACAAACACGATTCCATCAAACGGCTCGATCTTGAAGGGCAGGAAGTCTATGATCTGGCCGCAGCCATCAATGAGGGGCTGTATCGAATCGGCACGGTCCACGTCGGGCTGAACAAAAGCCACATTGACGCCCTGGTTGACAAACTCCGTGTCGCCTTTCTCGGTTTCATTTCCGCAGTCGTCCTGATCACCATGTTCCTCAGCTCGTGGCTGTCCAAATACATCACCAAACCCATCTCTGACCTGACACAGCTCTCGGACGAGATCAGCCGAGGGAATTTCGATGTGCCGCACCACCTTGTGCCGGATGAAGACTGGGATACTTCGCGGTGCCCGGCCTTTACCAATACAGACCTCCCCTGCTGGCATTTTGACCAATCCCGAAGTGGAGAACGACCGGGCGAAGTTCATCGAAAATGTGCGGACTGCGCCTTTTACCGCAAGCACAGCCGAGGCGATGAAGTGGTTCAGCTCGGCGACTCGTTCCGAAACATGGTCTGGTCCATCAAGCTCTATCGACGGCGTTTGCGCGAGTCAGAAGAAAAATACCGGTCCCTGTTCGACTCCGGCCCGGACCCCATCTTTGTCGTGGAATGCGATTCCGGCATCATCAAGGACGCCAACCCCAGGACATTCGAACTCTACGGGTATTCCAAGGACGAACTGATCGGCCAGCGTTTCCTGAAACTCAGTCCTGACCACAACGAAGGGTGTCTGGAATACTTCACAGAAGGTGGCGGCGGGTGTATCTACTTTCCGAAACTGCTTCATTACAAAAAAGGCGGCGAACCGTTTTTCGTGAACATGCACGCCTGCCCCATTTCCTATCGAGGACGACACGCCATCATCATCGCGGTCACGGACATCACTGAACTCATTGAAAAAGATGCCCAACTCATTCAGGCAGGAAAAATGAAATCACTGGGCGAGATGTCCGCCGGAGTGGCACACGAGGTCAATCAACCCCTCAACGCCATCAAAATGGGCAGTGAATTCCTCTCCATGATGGAAGAAGAAGGAACCGAAGTCCCCCGCGAGCAATTCCTGCAAGTTGTCCGGGAAATTTCCACCCAAGTGGATCGGGCCGCCGAGATCATCAATACGCTTCGATCGTTTAGCCGCAAGTCTGATCTGATCGAAGAACACGTCAATCTCAACCAGACCGTCAACGCGGTGCTGTCCATCCTGCGACGCCAGTTCGAACTGGACAACATCCGATTCATTCTCAATCTGGACCGGACACTGCCCCCCGTATTGGCCCATTCCAACAGGCTGCAACAGGTCATTTTCAATCTGGTGACCAATGCCAAGGACGCACTGAACGACATTTCCTCTCCGGCTGACGGCGACGAGCACCGGTGTATCTTCATCCGCACAGGATCAACAGACGCCAGTGTCTATGCCGAAGTGGAAGATACCGGTTCCGGCATTGACGAAAAAGACAAACGCAAGATTTTCGAACCGTTTTTCACCACCAAAGAAGCCGGACAAGGCATGGGCCTTGGCCTGGCCATCACATATGGTATTGTCCGTGACTATGGCGGCCATATCCACATTGACAGTGAACGCGGCAAGGGCACGATTTTCCGCATGGAATTTCCGATTGCCAGCACGCGAGGAGACACCAAGGCATGAGAGAAAAAGTACTGGTCATAGATGACGAACAACCGACCCTGAAAATGTTCACGCTCCTCCTTTCCGCGTATGGCTACGACGTACTCACCGCGGAAAACGGACAGGAGGGAGTCTCGATCTTCGAAAAGGAACGTCCGGGACTGGTGATGACGGACATCAAGATGCCCATCATGGATGGTATTGAAGCACTCAAGGCCATAAAGAAGCTCAACCCGCACACGGAAGTCATCGTCATCACGGGTCACGGCGACATGGACTTGGCGATTCAGGCCCTCAATCTCGATGCGACCGACTTCATCAACAAACCGTTACAACGGGAAGCATTGGAAAAAGCCCTGACCCGGGCCAGTGAGCGGCTCGCCCTCACCAAAAATGAAGAAAGCCTGATCTCATTTTCCGAGCTTCCGGAAGCCGTTGTGATCGGGGTTCGAGGCAACGTATCCACCCATACTATTCCATATCTGGCCGACGCCCTGACCAAGGGGAAAGAATTCGAAAAGCCGGTCACCCTCATCGATTTCGAAGAAAACGCCTCCATCAACGGAGCCGGAATCACCGGTTTGGCGGAGCTGCTCAAGGAAAACAAGGCCCAAGGCAAACGTATTGTACTAGCGGGTCTGTCCAGCAATTTCAAATCGGTCTTTGAAACCGTGGGAATCACCCGGTACGCCGAGCTGTTTGACAGCAGGGACGAAGCCTTGACCGCCCAGTAAGCACTCCTTGGCGTTCACGGCTTCCAGTGCCTTGACCAGCATTCCCAGATCAGGCCGTTTATTGATGTCTTCCACATGAATGAACCGGATCACGCCCTTGGTATCGACGATGAATACTGCGCGCTCGGCCACACCGTCTGACCGCAAAATGCCATAGGCCGAAGCCACGTTTCCATGTGGCCAGAAGTCGGACACAACCGGAAAATTCAAACCGCCCATGGCGTCAACCCACGCTTTCTGTGTCGGCGTGTTATCGACGGTAATTCCAATCAACTCCGCATTGTTGGCCTTAAACAGATCAATGGCCAGCCGATAGCCCGGCCACTGGTCGGAGCACACCGGTGTCCACGCAGCCGGGACAAAGGTCAGCACCACGTTCCGGCTCCCACGATAGTCGCTCAGCCGAACGGGCGTTCCCGCAATGGACGGCAATTCGAAATCAGGTGCCACATCTCCCACGGCGACCTGAAGCACGGAATCTCTGGGCTGCAACATCCCTGTCGAATAGGTGGTCATCTCCGCCGCAACAGCAGGCGAAAAGAGCAATAGACCGACACACAGCCCCAAAACACCAGTTATGATCCAGCACTGTCCTCGCATCATTGTTCAAGCGCCTCCATGATCGCCTTGAGCACGCCATCCGTCTCCTTGAGTTCTCCTTCCTGAAAAAACAGAAGACGACGGCCCTGCCGCAAATCAACCAGATAGAATGACGGTGTCCCCACTTCTCCGACCGCCTTGTGAT
This sequence comes from Pseudodesulfovibrio sp. JC047, assembly GCF_010468615.1. Classification (NCBI taxonomy): domain Bacteria; kingdom Pseudomonadati; phylum Thermodesulfobacteriota; class Desulfovibrionia; order Desulfovibrionales; family Desulfovibrionaceae; genus Pseudodesulfovibrio; species Pseudodesulfovibrio sp. JC047. The sequence continues at coordinate 53,006 of NZ_WUEH01000004.1, forward strand.
GGACATACTGCACGTCGGGTACAAGCGGAAAGGACACCGAAAATTTCTTGCGATAAAATTCGACTTCATACGCGGAATTGCCCGCGCCTATGCCAAGCATCTTGACCCGGGAATCCAGTTTCTTTTCAGCCAGCGTCGCATACAGGGTATTCACCAAGGGAGCGTCCCGCTGGCAAATGGGACAATACATACTATACACTTCGATCAACACCAGCTCCGCCGAAATGTCCGACAGAGAAAAATCATTGGCCGCGACACCAAGGTACTGCCGGTGCGCCGAAGTCAATTGTCCGGTCATGGCCAAATCTGGAAACACTGCTGCGGCGAATACGGGCGATGCACACAACAGGATACACGCCACAATAAAAACACCTCTTTTTTTCATGAATCACCCTCAAAAAAACCGGTTAATGAAAAACCGAAAACGCGCCGATACACTTTTTCAGCCTTTTAAAAATGCCTGAAAATGACTGTAGAGACAAGCCCCGTTCACTGCGCCGTGATTCCACACCGATACCGAAGTGTTTCACACGGATAGTGTCAAATCTTGAGCCATTTCTCCACTGTTGACGGATTATGCTAGAGAGAGCATATATACCCCATCAATGAATATGTGCTTATACGTCTAGGAGGTTGTATGCATTCTGTTTCTCACCAACTCACGCTGGCTCTGTGTCTGTGCCTGGCAGTGATTCTCTGTACATGGACTCCGGCCTCGGCCGAGCCGACCGGCAAACTCGTCATTTTTCACGCTGGCAGCCTGTCTGTTCCCTTTGCAGCCATGGAAAAAGCCTTTGAAGCCAAATACCCCGGCATCGATGTCCAAAGAGAGTCCGGCGGCTCCACCAAGATGGCCCGTCTGATCTCCGAAGTCGGCAAACCCGCCGACATTATGGCCTCTGCCGATTATGTGGTCATCAACAAAAACCTGATCCCGAAATTCGCTTCATGGAATGTCCGTTTCGCCACCAACCAAATGGTGCTGTGCTACACGGACAAATCCAAGTTCGCCAACGAAATCAACAGTAACAACTGGACCGACATCCTCCAGAAGGACGGCGTTGTCTGGGGACATTCCGATCCCAATCTGGACCCGTGCGGTTACCGCTCCATCATGGTCCTGCAACTGGCTGAAAAATTTTACAAGAAACCGGGTCTGGCCGATGCTCTTATCGCCAGTCGTCCCGAAAAAAATGTCCGGCCCAAATCCGTTGAACTCATTTCCCTGCTCCAGTCCGGTCACATGGACTATGCCTGGGAATATTTGTCTGTCGCGGTCCAGCACGGTCTCAAGTACATCACCATCGACAACCACATGAACCTGAGTGATTACACCCTGACCGACTTTTATTCGCAGGCGCGCGTCAAGGTCTCCGGCAAGAAGCCCGGCACCTTCATTGAACGCGTGGGCAAATCCATCACCTACGGTATTACCAAGCTCGACACGGCAAAAAACCCGGAAGCCGCCGAGGCTTTCCTGGCCTACATGTTCGATCCTGAAGGCGGTCTCAAGATCCTCAAGGATATGGGACAGCCGCCGTTCGAACCCGTTCGGACCGATGAAGCAGGCATGAACAAGCTTCCGGCCAGCCTCAAAACTCTCGTGGAAGTCAACTAATCAGAATGGCTTCGACCAGCACCGCATATAAGGGAGGCTCCGTTTTTCGGAGCCTCCCCAGTTCACTGTTCCAACTCTGGTTCGTGGGTTCATCCGCCCTGATCCTGTTGTTCATTGCGGCCCCGCTGACCTCGACCATCGCCGCCCCGACCTGGGAACGGCTGGTCGAAACATTGGTCGACCCCGCTGTCATCCAATCCATCTGGCTGTCCATGTCCACATCGGGTATGGCCGCGATCATCGCGCTGGTTTTCGGCACCCCGTTGGCCTACATCCTCGCCAGATACGAATTTCCGGGCAAAAAACTGGTGGAAAGCATCATTGACCTGCCCATCATGATTCCACACCCTGTCGTGGGTATTTCCCTGCTCAGTCTGACCGGACGAGACACTTGGTTTGGCACCTTCATTTCGGATCTCGGCATTGAAATCATGGGAACGTCCACCGGCATCGTCTGCGTGCTCGTCTTTGTGGGACTGCCCTTTTATGTCAACACCGTGAAAGGCGGCATCGAATCCATTCCCCCACGCCTCGAAAACGTCTCCCGCTCATTGGGAGCCGGACGGGGACAGACCTTTTTCCGCATCACTTTTCCCCTGTCATGGCGATACATGCTCGTGGGCATGATCATGTGCATGGCCCGCGCCATCAGTGAATTCGGTGCCATCATCATCGTGGCCTATCACCCCATGACCGCGCCGGTTCTCATGTATGAACGCTTCACGGCATACGGTCTCGGCTGGTCTCAACCCGTGGCGGTCATCCTCATTCTAGTGAGTATGCTATTTTTTCTGCTGCTCCGTGCCTTTTCCCTGCCCAAAAGGACTGGCATATGATTGATATCCGAAACCTGTCCATCCAGTTTCCAGGCTTTGCGATCTCGGACGTCAGTCTTCATGTCCACCCCGGCGAATTTTTCACGCTGATCGGCCCGACCGGGTCCGGCAAGACCCTGGTGCTGGAAAGTCTCGCGGGTCTGGCCCCCAAAGGAACCGGCGAATTGATTGTCCATGGACGCGACATTGCGAATCTTCCACCGGAAAAACGCACAGTCAGCCTCGTTTATCAGGACCATTCCCTCTTTCCCCATCTGAACGTGTTGGAAAATGTCACCTATGGGCAACGATATCACGGGATCGATGCCACAACCGGGAAAAAAGAGGCACTTGCCCTTCTGGACCGGCTTGGCCTGTCACGAGTGGTCAATCGAAAGCCGGACAAACTCTCGGGCGGCGAAAAACAACGGGTGTCCATTGCCCGCGCCCTGGCCTGTCATCCCAGCGTGCTGCTACTGGATGAACCCATGTCATCACTCGACCCACAATTCCGAGCCGAATTCAGGCACACACTCAAGGAACTGCACCACGACACAGGACTGACCATCCTCATGGTCACGCATGATTTCGTGGACGCCCTGACCTTGGCGGATCGGGCCGCGGTCATCCGAAATGGACGTCTGGAACAGACTGGCGACGTCACCGACATCTTTCGACAACCTGCCTCACCATTTGTGGCCGAATTCGTGGGCATGGCCAATGTGCTGCCTGCGTCTTTCAAAAACGGACACTGTTCGTTTGCCGGACACACGGTCACGGTGGACACACCTCCCCAGTGGAACGAAGGATATGTGGCCTTCCGCCCCGAAGACATTCTGGTCTCCATGAACCGACGGTTCCCGGATGAATGGTGTACCTTTGAAGGCAATCTGACCCGAATCGACCGCATCGGATTTCATTGGACAGCGCAAATCGCCTGTAATGACCAAACCGTGACCGCCACCGTGGACCAACTGACCGCCCTGGAATATTCACAACAGGAAAAGACAGTCCATCTCGGCATTGCCAAGTCGCATCTTCATTTCATGCCACCGCAGACACCCACCCCCTAACGGGACACAACTGAGACTTTTTTCCCCAAAACAACATTTTTTTCAATAAATGAAACACATACCTTCAAAGTGTTTCTGCTCAAGTGGTACAAAAAGTACCGCCTCCTTTCCGTTTTCGCCATCAGCTTTTAAACGCACCGTTTCTGCCCCATTTTTACCCAGTGGAACAAAAAGTGCCACTGGGTGGAAATGTACCGATTTTTCCTGTAAATAAAGAAATACCATTTTTTTCTGATTCGCCACAGCACGACTCTTCCAGAATGGTCCTGATGGCTACAAAATAAAAGTTCATTGATTACGGGGAAAAAGCCGTATTTTCAGCCTTTCCCCATCGGCAATAGACCATCATGGTCATGGCACACCATTTGCTTTTTTAGAGACCGAGACCCACGGACCTCGACGAGTTATCTGGAACTGCACCAAGAAAACGGGAAAGAGCCATGTCTTCTGAAAAGAACGTCTCGTACAACAAGCTCTCACGCAACATCGCGTTGACCATCATCGCGGTTTCGCTGGCTCCGTTGATCCTGGTCGGCGGACTGATTTTCGACCAATTCCGTTCCATCTACCATGAAAAGGTTTACGCACATCTGGCCGAACTGGTTGATAAGCACAAGCACGAAATAGATACTTTTCTCAAGGAAAAGCTTTCTGAAATCCAATACCTGAACAAGGTCTTTACCTACGATCAATTGTCGGACCCCGTGTTTATCGAAAAGACACTCAAAGGGCTGCGCCAACAATATGGCCGTATATTCGTTGACCTCGGTGTCATCGATGAAAATGGCAAGCAAGTGGCCTATGCCGGCCCGCTCGACCTGCTCGGTGCGGACTACTCTCAAGCGGAGTGGTACACAGAGTCCCGGGACAAGACCACGTACATCAGTGATGTTTTCATGGGGCTTCGTCGCTCCCCTCATTTCATCATTACCATCAACAACATGGAAAAAACGCCATGGACACTCAGGGCATCCATTGATTTCCTCGCCTTCAGCTCCATTGTCGAAAACATTCGGATCGGTGAAACGGGCCGGGCCTATATCCTCAATCAGGATGGCGTGTACCAGACAACCCCGCTCAACAACCACACCATCTCGCTCGATCCGGCCAAATCATCGATTGTTCCGGCCGCCGTTCGAGGCGTGACCATCCGCGAAGGGTTGGATGAAAACGATGAAACATACATCACGGTTTCATCTCCCATGAAAAACGGCGAGTGGACACTGGTCTATCAACAACACTATGCGGACGCCTTTTCCGCCATGACCCGCAGTGAATCAGTCACGTTGCTCATTTTCCTGCTGGGTGGCTGTGCCATCGTGGCCACAGCCATCCTGATCTCCCGCAAGCTGGTCATCCGGCTTCAATCCATGGATGTGGAATCCGAACTGATGAGCAAACAAATCGTGGAAACTGGCAAGTTGGCGGCCATCGGCGAACTGGCAGCGGGAATCGCCCATGAAATCAACAACCCGGTCGCCATCATGATCGAAGAAGCCGGTTGGGTGAGTGATCTGCTGGACGATGAAAAGGGCCAGATCACAGCTGCCCCGGAAATCGACCGCGCGCTGCGTCAGGTACGCACGCAGGGACAACGGTGCAAGGATATCACCCACAAGCTGCTCAGCTTCGCCCGACAATCCGACTCTCGCGTCACCGAGATATCCCTGCCGTCACTCATCGAAGAGGTTGTGGATATTTCCATGCAGCAGGCCAAGTATGCCAAGGTGGATTTCTCCCTGAATTTCGATCCCAATCTCCCGAAAATCACTGCTTCGACTACGGAATTACAACAAGTGTTGCTCAATCTGGTCAACAACTCCATTCAGGCCATGGAACCAGTCGGGGGAGTCTTGTCCATCATCTGCACCACGTCACACGGGTCTGCACTCATTCTTGTGGAAGACACCGGTCCTGGCATTCCGGCAGCAAATCTGAACCGGATATTCGATCCGTTTTTCACGACAAAACCCGTGGGCAAGGGAAGCGGTCTCGGCCTGTCCATATGTTTCGGAATTATCCACCAAATGGGTGGTGAAATAGAGGTTGAAAGCACTGTGGGAAAAGGGACACGGTTCACTCTCCGTTTTCCCCTGCCACACCCCATGAATCAGGAACCCTCAAAGGAGAAACTCCATGACTGATGCCACCGTATTGATAGTGGACGATGAAGTGGGTTTCGTAGACGCGGTCGCCAAGCGGCTGGGCAAGCGAAACATGACGGTCTTCAAAGCCTTCAATGGTGACGAGGCCATGACACAATTGACAAAAAATCCGAACATTCAAGTCGTTATTCTGGACATGAAAATGCCCATCAAGGATGGCCTGACGGTTCTTCAGGAGATCAAGGACGCATACCCTCTGGTCGAAGTCATCATGCTGACCGGCCACGCCACAGTCCCGACAGCCATCGAGGGTATCCAGCACGGCGCCTATGATTACCTCATGAAGCCCTGTGATTTCGGCGAACTGAATGCAAAGATTCTTGAAGCTGTCGCGTTGAAGCAGGATCACGAAGCCGAGGCAGTGGATGCCCGGGTTTCCGACATTGCGCACCGCATGGCGTAACACTCTCACAACGAAGCGAATCATGAAAGGCACCAACAAAATTCGACTGCTCATCGTGGATGATGAAACAGGCTTTGCGGATGTCCTCCGCAAACGCATGGAACGTCGGGGTGTCTCCACATGGACCGCGTCCAGCGGCGAAGAAGCAATCCGGATTGTCAGGAATCACGATTTTGATATCGCCATTGTGGATCTGAAACTCGAAGGGATGGACGGCCTTGAAATACTCAAGGTTTTCAAACTGCTCGTTCCCCAAATGCCCATCATCATGTTGACCGGCCATGGGTGCGAGGTGGCACGGGCCGCCTGTCTTAAAAACGGTGCGGCGGGATACCTGTCGAAGCCGTTCGACTTCAACACACTGCTGGACATGATTGTTCAACAGGCAGGCCTGGAGAAAGCGTCATGAAACCAATCACCGTTCTCCTGGTCGATGATGAAATCGACTTTAGCACCCCCCTTGGAAAGAGGCTGTCGCGACGTGGCATGGATATCCATACCGTTGACAGTGGGCACGGTGCATTGACGAAACTCGAAGACACTCCGGTGGATGTCATCCTGCTCGACATCAAGATGGCGGGCATGGACGGATTGCGGACCCTGAGCGAAATCAAACGAAACCACCCAAAGGTGGCGGTCATCATGCTCACGGCCCACATTGACACCGAGATGGTCCTTGCAAGCATGGGATTGGGTGCCTGCGGATACATCATGAAACCGGTCGAAATTGACGAATTGGTCAACAAGATCCGTGAAGCAATTGGAAATGATATGTGAATCAGGAATTTTATTCCCTCTGGAATGAAAGACCAAACGATACAACACCTAAAGGAAGAGAGGATACACATGAGATTTTTCAGTCAATGGGGGAAGTTCATGCTCGCCGGGGCCGGAGCCATGGCAGAGTGGGAAATCGCAAATGCCAAGTCCATTGTGAGCAGTCGCAAAAAGCTCATGCTTATTGGCCTGATGATCATCCCTATCATTATTGGTGGTATTGCCTTTGCCGATGACATCAGCCCGGTTCTCCCCGATCTGCTTGGGGGCAAAAAAGCCTATAGCCCGGCTTTTTACAGCCTGGGCATTTTCCTGGTATCCATCGCCATCGGCCTTGGTGCCGGTCTGATTACCGGATGTATCGGTGCTGGTGGTGGCTTCATTATCGCCCCGGCCCTCATGTCCGCAGGCATCAAGGGCATCCTGGCCGTTGGAACAGACCTGTTCCACATTTTTGCCAAGGCGATCATGGGCAGTGTCATTCACCGTAAACTCGGCAATGTCTCCGTTCCACTGGCCGCCGTGTTCCTCATCGGCGCGGTCATCGGTGCAACGGCTGGCGGTATTATCAACCGCGTTCTTTACGAGATCAACCCGGTCTTGAGCGACGCATTCATCACCACCATCTATTCTGTCATGCTCGGATTCCTCGGCATCTACGCCCTGACCGATTTCCTCCGCTCCCGCAAGGCCGGTGGCGGCGGCGACGCACACGGTGGACAGGAAGGCGCGGAACTCGGTTCCATGTCCAAGTCCCTTCAGGATGTCAAATTCCCGCCCATGATCAAGTTCGACCAAGACCTGATCCCCGGCGGACGCCAGATTTCCTGGGTCTTCCTGGTCCTGTCCGGCGGACTCGTCGGCCTGGCAGCAGGTATCATGGGTGTCGGCGGCGGCTTCCTGACATTCCCGATCTTTGTCTACGTGCTGGGCGTATCGTCCATGACCACCGTTGGTACCGACATCTTCCAGATCGTCTTTACCGCCGGTTTTGCCTCGATCACCCAGTACGCCATTTACGGCTTCATCTTTTACACACTGGCCATGGGAATGCTCATCGGCTCACTGCTCGGTATCCAAATCGGTGCTTTGGTCACCAAGGTCGTCCCCGGCATCACCATCCGTGGTTTCTACGCCATGGCAGTTCTGGCCGGTTTCATGAACCGAATCTTTGCCCTGCCCGGCAAGCTTGGTGAAATGGATATCATTCCTATCTCGCCCGGTGTTGGAGCAATACTCAATGATATTGGCATATGGGCGTTCTTCATCGTCATCGGAGGGTTCTCCGTCTGGGTCATCGGAACGTTCCTCAAGAACATCTCGTCGCTCAAGAGAAAGGAGGCATAGTAATGATTCATAATAAAAAGGAATTCTACGGAGGCGCCGGTCTCCTCATCGCCTTCTTCGTGGTCTTGTTCTTCATGTTCCAACCAATATATCATGGACACAATGCCATGGAATATCTGGATAACCTGTACAACTCAATCTCAAAAGGCTCGGTTGAATACGCACCAGCTCTCAAAAAGGAAACCAGTCAGTATTCGGCATTGAATGTTGACCTGACCATGACCTACGACAGTGACGTTGAAGCAAAACAGTCAACAATGCTGTTTTCTACCGTCGGCATCACTGCGGAACAAAAGGGAAAGACCCTGCATGTGAGCGGGTCGCTCGGTGCCATTCTCGACGCAACCCTCACGGACTGCGACGCCATGTATCACAACAAGGGCGACATACTCCAAGCCAAGTACTCTATGGACCCACGACGGGCCATGTTCAATTGGTGGAACACACTGAAGCTCATGGACAAGGAACTCAAGGCACAAGGCGAATTCGAAGCGGCCAAGGTGACCAACACCGTGGAGAAAAAGGGCGTGGAAGCCGCATATAACTACTACAAGGTCGAGCCGATACACATCTCGGAAAAGCCCGGTCTGGTTATATTCTCCCTGGCCTTCTATGTCTTCTATACACTCTGGTACGGCTTTGCGATTCTCTTCCTCTTCGAAGGATGGGGGTTGAGACTCAGCCATTAAGATTCAAAACGCATACCCCATGCAGCACGGCTCGGCCTTCCCGAGAGGCCGGGTCGTGCCCCCCATGAGACAGCGTCATCCTTTCAGCTGTTTACTCATCACTGATTTCCATATATTTTAAATTCATAAAGGAAATATGATGAACCTCCACAAATATTACGAAACGGTCATGCAGCTCACCCACGGCATCGTGGTCACGCTCGATCTCGAAGGGAGGATCATCCACGGAAACTCCGAGCTTGAATTCCTTTCCGGCTACACCATGCAGGAGCTGGCCGGACGAGACTGGTTCGAGACATTCATTCCGAAAAAAGACCGGACTGCCGCCCGGCACGCCATCACTGAGAGTTTTCAGGATCATGAAATTTCCGCCTTTGCCGGGGTCATCTCCGCCAGCGATGGCGATACCGTCTATGTCAACTGGAACCTCAAACCTCTGACTGATTCCAATGGAGAGGTCATCAGCCTGCTCTGTGTCGGCCAGGATGTGACCAATCTCATCCTCCGTGAAAAAGGCCTGCTCCGGGAACGGTATTCCCTCATCGAGCGCAACCGGGAACTCGACTGTCTGTACAAAATCAGCCAGATCATGACCAGCATGAAGCCCAAACTCTCGGCCATGCTGGATCAAGTTGTCCACCTTTTGCCCCACGCCTTCAAGGACCCCAGCCGGACGCATGTCCGACTCAGCCTGGACGGTGACATCTGGCAAACACGAGGCCGGCCTGGCGATGTCCACACCTTTTCCGAACCAATCACGGTCAACGAAGACCATCGGGGAATGCTGACCGTCTCCGTAAACAACGACGAGATCAATCCCTCCCCTGCCATGCTCCGGCATAAAAAAGGGTTTCTCGTCATGGTCACGAAACAAATCGCCATTCTCGTGGGCAAAAAAGAAACCCGACGCGCCAAGTTGACCCTTGAAAGTCAACTCCGTCAGGCCGACAGGCTGGCGAAAATCGGCCAATTTTCAGCGGGGGTGGCCCATGAAATCAATGAACCTCTGGCCAACATACTCGGCTTTGCCCAGCTGGCCCTGCAAACGCCAAAGCTCCCGGACCAAACGACCAACGACCTCGGCAACATCGTGGATTCGTCACTCCATGCGCGCGAAATCATCCGCAAACTCATGTTTTTCAGCCGACAATTTCCGCCGCAAAAAATTTCCGTCAATCTCAATGAACTGGTTGACCAGGCACTGCACATCACTTCGGCCAACGCCAAGCGGTCCAAGGTCACCATCAAACGAGAATTCGACGATGCCCTCCCGCACATCATGGCAGATCCGCAACACATCAAGCAGGTCGTGGTCAATCTGGCGGCCAATGCCATCCAGGCCATGCCCGATGGTGGCACCCTGACTGCCCGCACCGTTGACAAAGGTGATGTCTATCTTATCGTCGAAGACACCGGGAGCGGCATGGCACAAGAGACCCTCAAACAAATGTTCAGCCCGTTTTACACCACCAAAGACGTGGACAAAGGCACCGGATTGGGCCTGTCCGTGGTGCATGGCATCATCAAGGCGCACAACGGTTTCATCCAGGTCAACTCCGTTCTTGACAAAGGAACTCAGGTGGAAATTGCCTTTCCCAGTCAACGCAACACAACGGTATACCCATGAGTAATCACATTAAAATCCTCGCCGTGGACGACAGCGCAAACACGCTGGAAGTGCTCAAGCGCAATCTCCAATCCGGTGGATACGAAGTCTACACCTGCCAATCCGTCGCCGAAGCCCTCCCCTTGCTTGACGAACTGTCCATCGATCTTGTGATTACGGATTTTCGAATGCCCCAGGCCACAGGACTCGATCTCATCAAACATGTTCGTGACAACCACCAAGCAACTGAAATCATGATGATTACCGGCTACCCTTCCATTCCAGGCGCGGTCAAGGCCATCAAGGACGGTGCCGGCGAATATCTGGCCAAGCCATTCACCGCCGACGAATTATTGACCGCTGTTCAACGAATTGTGGACCGTCTGCTCAGGCGACGTATTCTCAGCACCGGCGACACCCCGCCCGACAACTTCGGCATCATCGGCAATTCCCCGGAAATGAAACGGGTTTTTCGACGCATTTCCCAGGCCGCCAAAAGTGACGCCAACGTACTCATTTCCGGCAATTCCGGCACCGGAAAAGAACTCGTTGCCAGGGCAGTTCACTACAACAGTGATCGGCGATCCGCTCCCTTTGTCCCGGTCAACTGTACCGCCATCCCCGAAGGACTCGTCGAATCCGAGCTCTTCGGCCATGTCAAAGGGGCCTTCACCGGTGCCAAGGACGGTCGGGCCGGTTTCTTCGAAATAGCCCACGGCGGCTCCATTTTCCTCGATGAAATCGGCGACGCCAGTCCCAACATGCAAGCCAAAATCCTCCGAGTGATTCAATCCAAGGAATTCTGCAAGGTCGGGTCCAGCAAGGTTCTCACCGCAGACACCAGAATCCTTGCCGCCACGCACGAAAACCTGAAACAGCTTGTCGAAGAAGGCAGTTTTCGCGAAGACCTCTACTATCGTATCAATATTATTGATATCCCCGTTCCCCCTCTGCGTGAACGCGGAGACGACATTCTCGCGCTCATCAACCATTTTCTCAAAAAATTCTCCAAGGCCATGCGCCGCAATCCCCCCGTCTTGAGCGACGAGACCCTCAACGCACTCCGAAATCATCCCTGGCCCGGCAATGTCCGCGAAATGGAAAATCTCATCCATCGTCTGGCCGTTATCGTTGATCGGGACATCATCGAAGTCACCGACCTCCCCGAAGATATGCGTTTCAGTCTGCCAGCCGGTGGACGCATCGACCGGTCCCTCGAAGAAGTCGAAGCCGAGCACATTCTCAACGTGCTCGCCATGACCAGAGACAACAAGACCCGAGCCGCCGAAATCCTCGGTATCAACAGAAAAACCCTCCGCGAAAAACTCAAACGAATGGGCTCCGATTCATAAGCGGTTGCCTTCAGCGCCCCCTCGCCGGGGCGGCGGGGAATGTCTCCGACGGCCAGAGGGGAACCTCTTGGAAGAGGTTCCCCTCTGGACTCCCCTCCAGAACTTTTTGGCGCGCCTTCGGCGAGGGCATCCGTTATCGATTGAGTGGGATTGAAGAAGCAGGGGAGGGATATGAAAAAGGGGATGGGTAAAGAAGTAAGAGGACTTTGCAAAAAGAATACGTTTTAAGTTTTCATATCGAGTCTGTAAAAAATACATTTTTTTACAACGACCTTCCAAGAGCCGCACGAACAAATGCTGCCGACACCCTTCGCGAAGCGACCCAAAAAGTTTTGGAGAGTCCAGAGACCCTTTTTCAAAAGGGTCTCTGGCAGGTCCAGGACAGCGTCCTGGTCCCGCTGAAGGCGACCGCCGGTAGGCTCCCGCTGAAGGCGACCGCCGGTAGGCTCCCGCTGAAGGCGACTGCCGGTAGGCTCCAAAAAAAGACCCCACAACAGCTGTTGCGAGGTCGGGTGAAAACGATAGAAGGTCAATTCATCAAGAATCGAGATGGCAACAGGCATATCGCCCGGGCGCAATTTCACGTCGTTTTGGTGCTTCGTGTTTGCAAATATCCATTGCATGAGCGCAACGCGGGTGAAAATGACAACCGGAGGGAGGATTGAGCGGTGAGGGGATTTCTCCGATAAGCGGTGAAAAATCCACACCCCGTTTTTCCAGCCGAGGCACCTCATTCAGAAGGGCCTGGGTGTACGGATGAAATGGCGATTCAAACAAATCATCCACTGGAGCGGTTTCCACGATCCGACCAAGATACATGACTGCGATGCGATCAGAGATATGCTCGACCACTCCGAGGTCATGCGAGATGAACAAACAGGTCAAATTGCGTCGCTCCCGCAGATCCATGAACAGGTTGAGAATCTGCGCCTGAATGGAGACGTCGAGCGCGGCCACGGATTCGTCGCAAACCAGACATTCCGGCTTAACGGCCATGGCGCGGGCGATGCCGACACGCTGGCGTTGTCCACCGGAGAACTGATGCGGATAGCGATTCTTGTATGAAGAGTCCAACCCACACAATTCCATGACGGAATCGAGATAGTCGTCCAATTCTTTGGACGTGGTCAAACCGTGATATAATGGGGCTTCGCCGATGATGGCCTTGACGCGTTTGCGCGGGTTGAGCGAGGCGAACGGGTCCTGAAAAATCATCTGCACATTGATGGCATAGTCGAGTTTTTCCTCGGCAGACATCTCGGCAACGTTTTTTCCCTTGTAGTAAATATCCCCTGACGTCTGCCGCAGGATATCGCATACGATTCGGCCCAAAGTCGATTTACCACAACCGGATTCACCGACCAGCCCGACGACTTCGCCAGGATTGACGTACAGATTCACATCGTCAACGGCCTGCACGCGCTCCTCGACGATATTCGCACCGAGCTTGCGAGCGGCCTTGCTGGCAAAATCCAACTTCTTTTGAAAAACCTTGCTGATATGTTCACAGCGGATGAACGGTGTTTTTTCGTCACTCATGATATTATCCGTTGCTCCTGTTCTGTTTACCCGGATGGAAACAACAGACCTTGCGGCCATCGTCCATCACCGTCACGGGCGGCACTTGGAGACATTTTTCCGAACTCCGGAAACAGCGCATCCTGAACGGACAGCCTTCCGGCAAATTGATAAGAGAAGGCGTCATGCCTGGAATCTGAAAAAGTCTTTCGCCCCGCCTGTTCCGGCTGGGAACCGACCCGATCAACCCTTCGGTGTAGGGATGCAGTGGCGCATCAAGGACGTCCTGAACCGGCCCTTCCTCGATAATGGTCCCCGCGTACATGACAGCGACCCGATTGGCCAATCCTGCAATGACAGTCAAGTCATGGGTGATCCACATGAGTGCCATGTCGGTTTTGCGACACAACTTCTGCATTTCTGCAAGAATCTGACTCTGAATGGTCACATCGAGCGCGGTGGTTGGTTCATCCGCAATAATCAGATCGGGATTGTTCAACAACCCAGTGGCAATGGCGACACGCTGCCGCATTCCGCCAGAGAACTGATGCGGATAGGCCTTGATGCGTTCTTCCGGTGAAGGAATACCGACCATGCCTAACGCTTCGACAGACCGACGACGCGCCTCTGCCTTGCTGACGTTTTCGTGAGCACGAATGGCTTCGATCATCTGCGTGTCAATACGCAGGACCGGATTCAGGGTCATCATGGGGTCCTGAAAAATCATGGCCACACGATTTCCCCGGAAATGCTGCCAGTCCGCTTCGGATTGGTCCACCAGCTCTTTTCCTTTGAACCGAATCGATCCACCGGCAACACGGCCAGGAGGGTCAACCAATCCCATGATGGAAAAACCCATGACGGATTTTCCGGAACCGGATTCACCAACAATACCGACAACCTCACCCTTGTTCACGGTGAGTGATATTCCATTGACCGCCTTGACCACACCCGCACGGGTATAGAAATAGGTCTGGAGGTCTTTCAATTCGAGAAGAGGTGCGCTCATCGTTTCAACCTCGGATTCAATACATCGCGTAGCCGGTCACCGACCAGATTGATACAAACGATGAGGATTAACAAAGCAACACCAGGATACACACTGATCCAATAATAACCGCTTTGCAGGAACTTAAAACCATTGGCGATCAGTAAACCGAGTGACGGCTTGGTAATGGGCATCCCCAGACCAAGAAACGACAGGGTCGCTTCAAGGGCGATGGCTCCGGCCACCTTCACCGTCGAAATGACGATCAATTCGGGCATACAGTTTGGCAAAACATGACAAAACATGATGCGCCGATTGGGTAGGGCCAGACATTTTGCCGCTTCCACATATTCCTTGTTCCGTTCAACAAGGACATTGCTTCGGATAGCACGTGCGTAATACGCCCACTGCACCATGACGAGAGCGAGAATGATCTTGTCGATGCCCTTGCCAAGAATGGCAAGCAGTATCAACGCCACCAAAATCGCCGGGAAACTCAATTGAAGATCCACCGTTCGCATGATGAACGAATCGGTTTTCCCTCCTTGATACGCAGCCCAAAGACCGATGACCGCACCAATAATGAGCGCAATCACCGTGGACAACACGCCAACGCCCAGACTGATACGAAGTCCATAGAGAATGGAACTGAGCATATCCCGACCCTGACTGTCTGTCCCGAGATAATAGGTCATGGATTCATCGAAAGAGGTGTTGCCCGGGGCCAGCTTGGAATCCATTATGTCAATCGTCATGAGATCATATGGATTCTGCGGCGAGATGTACGGAGCCATCAACGCAACAGCCACAATTATCGTCAGAAGAATCAGCCCGATGGTCGCCACCCGGCTTTCAAAAAACTCCTGAACAGCCTGCCAAAACAGGGATTCACTTTGTTGTGCCATGTCCTCCCCCTATCGCTCGTCGCCCAGGCGAACCCTGGGGTCAAGGACCGAGTACATGATGTCCACGATCAGATTGATGAGAATAAACATGGTCACCGTAATCAGCAAATATGCCACGATGATAGGCCGGTCGAGCACTCCGATGGAGTCAATGACCAGCTTGCCCATGCCGGGCCATGCAAAAATGGTTTCCGTGACAACCGCAAACGCAATCAGATTGCCGAATTCCATACCGAGCACGGTCACGACCGGAATCATGATATTTTTCATGACATGCAATCCGATGATTCGCGTGTTTGACAATCCTTTGGCCCGAGCAAATTTCACGTAATCCATTTGCAGATTTTCTTGCACACCCGCACGACTGAGCCGGATGGCCAGCGAGGTCTTGAACAAGGCCAGGTTAGACGCCGGAAGAATGAGATACGAGAGACCTTTCCAGGAAAGAAAACTGAAATGCATACCGAGAAACTCGACAGGTTCCCCTCGGCCACCGGATGGAAGCCATCCCAGATGCACGGAGAAGATGATGATAAGCATCAATCCGACCCAGAACGTGGGGAGGGAAAAACCGAGAATGGAAAAACGCATGATATTGCGTCCAATCCAGTTATCGTGTTGGATTCCAGCGATCATGCCAAGCGGTATGCCCAGGAAAACAGCCATGAACATGGCGGTAAAAGCAAGCTCCAAGGTGGCCGGAAGTCGATCAAAAATAATTTTGAGCGCAGGTTCGTTGTAGACGAACGAATTTCCGAAGTTACCGTGAAGAGCGCCTTTGAGAAATATGAAGTATTGTTCCCACAGCGGTTTATCCAAACCAAACTCGCTGACGGCACGAGCGTACTCGGCCGGAGTTGCGTCGGGTGCGATCAAGATGTCGATCGGGTTGCCGATGTAATACACACCGACAAACACCAAAACCGACATGACCAAAAGCACGACAGCACTCTGGGTGATGCGACGAATGAGAAACGCGAGCATTTCTGTCCTTTATTTACGAGGGAAACGAGGGAACGCCCTTGCAAGCGTTCCCTCGGAGCAAGTCTGTAAAACGATTTTACTGCGACACGATTTCGTGAGGCAATGTATATCCATCAGTACGGCCATTGTATGCCAAGCCCTTCTTGGAACCCCAAACGGAGACCTGGAAATGAATCGGAACGATACCGACGTCATTCATGGCAGCTTCGACACTTTCAATGAGGATCTTGTTATGTTCGGCAGGATCGACAGTCTTCAATGCCAATTCCAGCTTCTCATCAACAACAGGGTTTGAATAGCGACCACGGTTGGCGGCGCCAAAGCCCTTGTCCTTGTCATACGTATGCAACAATGCGCCAACACAGTTGGAGTGCTCACCGGTATCAGTGGCCCACCCAAGCAGCATCATGCTGAATTCCAACGCAGAGGCCTTTCCGAAATACACGGCCTTGGGCATGGTGTTGACTTCGGTCTTGATACCGACCTTAGTCAGCATCTGGGCAATGGCCTGAGCGATGTCGCCATCATTGACGTACCGATCATTGGGACCATGAATCGTAATCTTGAATCCTTCAGGATACCCGGCTTCGGCCAACAGGGCCTTGGCTGCCTTGGGATCATACTTTTCAGGCTTGAGTGTCTTGGACGTTCCTTCGTAGCCGGCAGGCAGCATCTGCGCTGCGGGAATGGCCAGACCATCCATGATACGAGCGGCAATGGCTTCACGATTGATCGCCTTGGAGATGGCCTTGCGAACGCGAACATCTTTCAGGGGATTCTTGATCTTGTTGCCATCATTGTCCGTAATCATCGGGGAATCATCACGGTCGGAATCAAGGTGCAAATAGATCAAACGAGTAGAAGGAGATTGCGAAAGGACAATGTTTTTCGCTGCCTTGAGATGTTTGACATCAGACGGCGGCACAAAGTTGATCAGATCAACATCACCGGCTTGCAACGCGGCAACGCGGGTTCCATCATTGGAAATGGGACGGACGATGATTTTTTCCCACTCGGGTTTGACACCCCAGTAGTCATCATTGCGTTCATACACAATTTTGTCACCACGGGCCCATTCAACCAGCTTGTAGGGACCGGTACCAATGCAGGCAACACCGGAATTGAAATCTTCGGTGCCCTTACCTTCAGCAGCTTTCTTGGACACAACGGTAAAGGATGCAAAGTTACGCGGCATCAGCGGGGCCGGCTCTGCGGTATGGATGCGGACAGTGTACGGATCAACGATTTCGACCTCGGTGATCGCTCCCACTGCGCCGGAAAAAGACGACGGAGAGTTCGGAACATTCGGAATACGCTCAATGGTATACTTCATGTCTTCCGCAGTAAACGGGGAACCATCATGGAACGTCACGCCCTTACGAAGATGGAATTCCCACACGGTGTTGCTGACAGGTTCCCAAGACTCGGCCAAGCCAGGATACAACTTCTGATGATGATCCTGCAAAATGAGTTTGTCAAAAACCCACAGGGCCATCTGGTTGTTCTGCGTCACATTGTGAAAATGGGGGTCGAGCGATGTTGGTTCGCCCTTGAGACCGATGGTGAGGTCCTTGGCCATCCCGATGGATGCGCCGAGAACCAAGCTCGCCATGATGACGAAGCTGATCAACAGTTTCTTTTTCATGAATCTCTCCTTGTGATTTTGTACCAAGAAAGGCTCACAAAAATGTCATAAATTCACCAGAAAATCAATATATTCGATGAAAAAACTCCGTACATTGATTTTCTTGAACAAATATTTGGCGCACGCTATCATGCAAACCACTTTTATTGTCAATCAACCAGAGGAAAACCTGCCATGGAAATAGTTCAGTCACTCAAAAATTATCTTGAGAAAAATGAACAGGAAATGTTCGCGCTTCTTGAAAAAATCGTCAATATCAACAGTTATTCCGGAAACAAGGACGGTGTAAACGAGGTTGTTGATATCCTCGAAAGCACCTTTAAGGACATGGGGTTTTCCACCCGCCGTCAACCTCGCGAGACGACCGGAGATAACCTGGCGGCAACAAGCCCAGCTCATCCAGACGGCGGCGGTCTGCTCATGATTGGTCATATGGACACGGTTTTTCCACCGGAAATGGGATTCAATTCATACAAAAAAGTCAATAATACCATATATGGACCGGGTGTCTATGATATGCAAGGCGGCTTGGTTGTGGGAATTTTCGCAGCCAAGGCTCTCCAGGCAATCGGGGCATTGGACCGGCTTCCCGTTGGTTTTGCCTATAATTCAGACGAAGAAATCGGATCGCCCCACTCCCGCGACTTCATCGTGGAAGAAGCCCAAAAACGCGATTTCTGTTTTGTCATGGAAGGTTCAGGAGCCAATGGTGGCGAAATTGTCACTGGCCGCAAGGGGCGAATCGTTTTTGAATTGACTGTCACAGGCAAAGCGGGACACGCCGGGAACGCGCCCTCGAACAAGGCCAGTGCCATCGCAACAATCGCGCAGATGGTCACCGCGCTCGAAGCGTTGAACAATCCCGAAGCCGGGACCTCCCTCAATGTCGGTGTGATCGAAGGCGGCGTTGGTCCCAACACCATCGCGGCCACGGCAACGGCCCGGGTCGAAACCAGGTTCACCAGTCCAGAAGGACGCGACGCGGTCTGGACGGCAATCCAATCCATCGTCAACGCACCAAAAGTGCCAGGGACTTCAGCGACACTCGACATTGAAGTCGAACGGCCCCCCATGGTTCCCAACGAGGCAAATCTCCAACTGTTTGAATCGGTTGATCGAGCGGCCAAAGAACTCGGCCTCACCGTCAAATCCTGCTTCCGTGGAGGCGGCTCCGACGCCAATGTCATTTCCGAGGCTGGCGTGCCCGTGGTGGATGGACTCGGCACATCGGGCGACAAGCTGCACACTCCTGATGAAACCATGCGGGCTGACTCCATGGTTCGCCAAGCGATATTGACCGCACTCAGCGCAATCAGGGCATACGAAAAATACGCATAAGTCTCACACCGAGGCCGACTGCACCATCTCAAATGGTCGGCCTCGGTTCACGCTCAATGCTCCGGGTCCGGATGCTTCTCCCGAACCGCCAGGATCTCGGGAAGGCAGGACAGAAAAACATCCACCACCTGCGGATCAAAGTGTGATCCTGAAGATTTTCTGATATATTCGACCGCTTTTTCCACCGGCCACGGGTCCTTGTATGGCCTCCGGGACATCAGGGCATCAAAGACATCACTCACCGCCGCAATTCGGGCGGCAAGAGGAATCGCCTCTCCCTTGAGTCCATTTGGATAGCCGGTGCCGTCCCACCGTTCATGATGGCACAATGCCAATTCCGAGGCCATGAGGATAACTTCCGACGGATGATCGCCCATGATATCACTGCCAAAGGTGGTGTGACTTTTCATGATTTCCCACTCTTCCTGATTCAGCGGTCCCGGCTTCAAAAGGATGGCGTCTGGAATGGCGATCTTTCCCACGTCGTGCATGGGGCTGGCGTGAAGGATACGTTCGCAAAACTCAGGACGCAACCCCATGCCCCGGGCCAGAATTTCCGCGACCTTGCTCATACGAATAACATGCGCGCCGGTCTCGTTATCCCGATACTCACCAGCCCGACCCAATCGACGGACGATTTCGAGCTGCGCCTCCCGCAAGGCACGAGTCCGTTCCCGAACCTGTTCTTCGAGGATATTCCCACGCATCACCTGCCGCTTGTAATAATATTTTGTTTCCAACATGTTCCGAATTCGCAGCAGCACTTCCCAATGGTCAAACGGCTTGGTCAAAAAGTCCTTGGCTCCGGCTTCAAGCGCACGCTGTCGGGTCTGCTGATCGGTTTGCGCGGTCAAAACCAGTATGGGCAAATATTCTTCCTGATGTTGTTCCTGCAACGCGTGCATGACCTCAATGCCATTCATGCGGGGCATTCGAATATCCAACAACAGCAAATCGAAATGTTCCTTTGCATGAAGATCGACCACACAACACGGGTCGGTGGTCGAGACATAATTGCCGTACCCTTCCTCTTCCAGAATATCTTCAAGCAAGGCAATATTGGTGGGATTATCGTCAACAATCAAAATGCTCGACGAATACAGTATCGATGTATCAATCATCATTCTTTTCCCGCAATTTCAAATACGCAGCAGCAATATCCTGCACTGACAATGGAGCACGCAAATGACAATCAACCCCGGCCAACGGGGGCAGATCTCTGTCGTCTCCGACCACGAAAATCATGGGGACAACAGCATGTCCCTCCTTCAATTCGAGCATGGAACCCACCGTGTCCGAACCGAGAAAAGCAGCATTGACGAGGACAAGCTGTGGTTTGAGCAAATCAACGGCCTTGACGGCCTTGTCCCACTGTCTTCGGATCATTATCGTCAAATCGGGCCACTCAACCACAAGCTCCCGCATGGAGCTGATCCGATCCGGATCATTATCAACATACAACAGGCACACTGCCGGCATATCACGCAAAACAAAACCGGGCTCTTCCCCGGAAACAGGCCTGGGCGCACCGTCCATGGGCAATGTGATAACAAAGGTCGAACCTTCGCCTTCCGTACTCACGAAATCGATGGTCCCATGCATCGCCTCCACCAATTGCTTGGTGATAGTCATGCCAATGCCGGTCCCCTCAATTTCGGAATGTTCTGCCACCATTCTGGTAAATGGTGTAAAAATGGCATCTTGTTGATCTTTCGGGATACCTATACCCGTATCCGACACACTGATAGCCACCATGCCCTCTTGAATTTCTGACGACAAGGTAACAGAGCCGTTCTCCACATTATATTTGATGGCGTTCGATACCACATTGACCAGAACCTGTTTGAAACGAATCCGATCCACAAGCAACGGCGGCACCGAGCCAAACGACCCATCCACCGTACAAACAACCTTCCGTTCCCGAGCCATATTTTCTGTCAACATCAGACTTTCCGTAAGAACATCTCGGGCACAGACGGGTTCCAATTCAACAGAAAAACTCCCGGTTTCAATACGAGAAAAATCGAGAATTTCAGAAATCATCTGCATCAGGTGATTCCCGGCCACATGGATTCGATTGGCGCGTTCCTTCTGTTTGTCCGTCAAGGTCCCGGGCTTGTCTTCCATGAGAATTTTGGAAAAGCCAATAATAGCGTTGAGCGGCGTGCGCAATTCATGACTCATGCGCGACAGGAATTCCATCTTGGCCTTGTCCGCGCTTTCCGCCTGCTCCCGCGCCTTCTTGAGTTCCGTGATATTTTCCTTGAGGGCCACGTAATTGATGACCTCGCCCCGAGTATTTTTGATCGGGGCCACGATCACATTTTCCGTATACAACGCTCCTGCCCTGTTTTTATTGATGAATTCCCCCTGCCAGACCTCTCCCTTGGAAATCGCTTCGTACATGCTCACAAACAAGGCCGGATCAGTCAGTCCGGAATTGAGCATACTCGGATTCTTGCCCACCACTTCTTCCCGGCTGTACCCGGTCAATCGCTCGAACTGCGGATTGACATATTCAATACGACCGAAGGTATCCGTAATCACGATACTCGAAGGATTCTGCTCGATGACCATATTCAGACGATTCTTCATCTCCTCGGCCTTGTTCCGGGCCGAGACATCACGAGAGGTAATCAACAATCCACCAATGGCCGGATCGTCTGACAGATCCTGCACCCGAGATTCCATATGCGTCACCACTCCATTGGCACTGAGCGTCAAATGCTCCACTGGCGCATCGCTCTTCGCAGCATCCCAAAAAAACATATCAGGAGGATCTTCCTGGTTAGATCGATCCCCCACTTTCACCACAGTCTTGAAGGAAACTCCGACCAACGAATCAGGGTCATATCCCAGATTTGTCTCAACTGACGGCGAAATATAATGAATGATCCCATTCCTATCCAAAATGACAATGACATCGCGAATGCACTCGATCAAGGCTCTGAAATGCCGTTCACTCGCTTCAAGTTCATATTGGATTTCAACCCGGTGCTCCACTTCCTTTTCCAAACGAAATGTCCGTTCATGCACTTTTCGTTCTAGCTCGTCACGAGACTGTTCCAAGGCGCGGATAGCCAAATATTTTTCCGTAATATCCAGACTGTATTCAATCATCTGGACCACTGTCCCCGCCGCGTCAAAAATAGGATAGCCATGCACTTCCAAAAAACGGCGTTCTCCATCCGCAGTCACAACCTCGTGTTCCACCCGCACCGGCTGCCGAGTCCTCTTGACCTTTTCCAGAGGGCATTCGCTTTTGGTCATACACGGGACATCGAGTCCATAATTTTGGGAGTAACAATAGGGACCATTTCCGAGAGCTTTGTCCCGAGCGGCCTGATTCGACATGGAAATGGTATAGTCCGCCGCGTTGATGACATGAAAAGGATGCCCAAGCGACTCAATGACCGTGGTCAAAAAATCGGCCTGAGCGGCAAACCGTTTCTCTGCCAATCGACGCTCGGCAATTTCCTGTCGCAACGCCTTGGTGCGCTTGAAGACCACCCCTTCAAGATTTTTTTGAGTCGCGGCCATGGCAGCCAAAGCTTCGGCCCGTTCTTGACGCAAACGACGACCATCACGGAGTATCCACAATGCCATCAGGCCAGCCACGACCAAAAAAACCGGCACCACAGCCAACGCAATCCGGTTGTACCACTGAGCCACCTTTTTCCGCTTCTTTTCCGCGAATTGCTCGGACTTAAGGCTGTCTCTATACACCTGGTCGGAATTCTCAACCAACAACGAGAATAATGCTGATATCTTCTTATGAAAAAAGGCGAACTTTTCCTTTTCAAGCCCACCAAAGTCACGCAGGGCCTGCTTCATGGCCCTATAATTCTCTCCCCGCAAGGCTTCAAGCACACTCAGATTGGCCTGCAATGCAACCGCCGACACATTTGCAGCATCCTGCGTATCGGCCATATAGAAAAAAGGCCAACTCACGGCAGCCCCGGTATCAGAGTTCATCACAAGTTGGTTCTCATACGTTCCACCGTGCTCCATGACATCCATGGCAGATCTGACCAGTTGCGTCCCTTTACCAATCTCCTTGGATAAAGAGTCCAGTTCACTGATCGAATCGGATACTATCATATAATGGAAGAGATTCTGTAACGAACGGATTTCTTGTTGCACAATGAGGCTGATATGCGTCTTGACTCGCTGGTTCTGTTCACGCTGAAGTGACTGTTCCAGACTGTTTTCCTGCGATAGGAAAAAGACAAAAACCACAAGGAAAGAGGCCCCGATCAGAGCCAGAAAAAAATACATTTTCCGCAAAAGCAATTCACGGAAATGAAAAGGTTTCATACGAACCAATACCTTGCGAAAACGGCACGGCACATACAAGGGACAAGAAAAGGCCCTAGACCGCTCGTTTTTGTCTTGAATACATCAATTCATCCAAACGAGTCTTCCCCACACCGCAGGGTTTCCACTCAAATATCAGCCTAACAGACTGAATATCTATACAAAACACCTATGCCTGTATCACGGAATCAAACCGAATCCAAGACGGCTTTCATTGCAATTAAAATAAGCCCGCACACAGACACTGTCAGCACAAGGTCCTGTTTTCAAAGAAAATAGATACTCATAAAAAAACCCACATCGTATCAGACGATATGGGTTTACTGACCTGAAATCACTAAAATCACATGCTACCGATATAGTCGGCAAGCGCGTTTGTCTCCTGCGTATCAAACTGTTTTGCGATACGGGCCATGGTTTTCCTTTTTTTACCGCCGTAGGTTCCATCGGCGTATCCATTCATTTTCATGAGAATCTCGCCACGGCTCTGTCCTTTCAGGATAACTCCACCCCCGGCATTGGACGAGTTGGTCCCGTCCCGATGGCATTTGGCACACCGTTTCTTGTACACCGCGCCACCATCGACGGCAAAAGCTGCTGTCACCGCGAAACACACGATTACCAGTGCCAATCCAAGCATTCTTTTCATGAGTTCCCCCAAAGTTCGATTTGTCTGAACACACCATCACGTAACAGAATAAAACGAAACCTGTTATGATGCAAACCGCCATGCTTCCGAACACAGACAAGGCCAGAAGAGTCTATTTGTCTCAAGAATATCGCATGGGCTTTATGTCACTTGTTCCAGCTCAAATGAATGGGCTGTTTCACCCATTCAAAACTCCACGAGCACAAATTTTTCAATCATTTCAGAGGCTCAAAAAGACTGATTCACATCCCGAATTTGGCACCAAACTGGTGGGTTTTTATCTCCTAAGAAACAGTCCTTTTATAGTGAAAAGAATGGACTATTTACACTCGCTATGGTTATAGAGAACCATGTCGTTGGTCCGTAGGAGGACGGTAGCCACAAATCATCTGATATATCAGATGATTGAATGGCTGCTCACTCATGCAATAACTTCGACAGCTGCAGGAAGCAGCATTGGATTGGGGTGCGTTTTTGGGAAGGGATGCACGCCGCGATCCGAAATAGTGAAAGCACTGTTTTGATCGTATTACATCCTCTGGTTTTGAACTCGTCACGATGAGCTTCAACAAAAGCCGATTGACGACGATTTCTACCACATTTGATTTATTGGCCTGCCTTGCATGGGCGAGGCGCATTGTGCCGTACTAAATACGGCGTCACACACAAGGGGGTGCTATGGGAAAAATCTCCTCATGGGATTGGGAAATCGGCCAGAGAACGGTCGTCAAATCCCTCTCCCCACTCGAAGGGCACGAATGGCAAGAAGAACCATATGTTTCGCATGACGGCGAAACTCTGGCCGCGATCGTCAAAGTTGGCGATGGCGAATTCACCGTTCGAACCAACGATTCGGTTTGGGAAAACGTTTACGAAAAAATCTGGTATCCGAAATTTACACCGGACGAAAGACTCACAACCATCTGTCAACAAGACATGGAATGGGCTTTAACTGTAGACGACACAATGGTCGGTGAAGCCACCGACTTCATCTGGGACACACTCATCAGTGAAGACGGTTCCGGTATTGCCACCATGCACAAAGCCATGGAGCGGTACTCGATCGCCTTGAATGGTCAGCCGTGGGAAGAAGTCTATGAGAACGTCAACCAGCCTGCACTGTCCGCCGACGGACTGCACACAGCTGGCGTTGCTCAGGTTGAAAACATGCCGGCCGCTGACATTGAAGTCTTCAAACGCGGTGTCTACACCGTGGCTGTTGATGGCAAGGCGTGGGAAGGACGCTATCTGAACGTCTGGACCCCGAGGTTCAACGCCGCTGGTGATGTTGTTGCCGCACAGGCACGCGTCACGGCGTATGACAACACCATCGTCGTGAATGACAAGCCGTGGGCACAGACCTTCAACCAGGTCTGGGAACCCACATTCAACCCGGCAGACGGCACCATTGCCGCCCCTGTTCGTATCAAGGGCAAATGGGGCGTAGCTCGCGACAGTGTTGTCATTTGGGAACCTCGCTACGAGCAGTGTCTCGAACTGCAACACTCGGAAGACGGCAGCAAACTGTGGGCCATCGTCGCCACTGGATACGGTGAATTCACCGCAGCCTGTGACAACGCACCATGGGATACCACGTATTCGACAGTGACCGACCTGGTCATCAGCCCCGACGGCCAACGCGCTGCGGTTCTGGGAAGCGAATACAATGCCGACTTCAACATCCTGGTTGACGGAAAAGCCTGGCCCGGCACCTATGAAATGGCCTGGCCGGTGACTTTCTCCGCCGACTCCAAGAACGCCGCAGTCATGGTCGAAAAAGACGGCAAACGCCGTATTCTCGTCAATGGCAAACCGTTTGAGCGGGACTTTGATCACGCATGGCCTCCGGTCTTCAACGAAGACGGGACCAAGGTGCTCATCCGCGCCATTGAAAACAACAGCTACATCCGCATTGTCGCGGAAGTGGCGAAATTCTAAGCGAAGGGAGACGCAATGACTGATATATATACTTTCGTCACTGGCCCCCTCGCCTGGGTTGCCTTCGGCATCTTCATCATCGGTTCAGTATACCGTCTGGTGAGCATGTATGCTCTGGCCAAGGCCAAAGACGGTTCTTCACTGGCATACATGAGCTGGTTCTACGGCTTGCGCTCCATCCTCGCATGGATGGTCCCGTTCAAGTCCAAAGGCTGGCAGTCTGACCCCCTCGCGACCGTGACCACATTTGTGTTCCACATCGCTTTCCTGTTGGTCGCCGTGTTCCTGAACGCACATGTTGTTCTCTGGGACACTGCATTTGGTATCAGCATTCCGAGCCTGCCCACATATCTGGGTGACATCATCAGCATCTTGGCCATCGTGTGTTGTGCGATCTTCGCATACCGCCGGCTCACGCTGCCGCATGTCAAGGGTATAACCCGCAATCAGGATTGGTTTGCCTTGATTCTTGTTGTGCTGCCGTTCATCACTGGCGTTCTGGCCTATCATCAGGTCGGTTCGGTACTCGTGATGACGACCCTGCACGTGATCTTCGCAGAATTGCTTATTGCGTTGATCCCGTTCACCCGTCTGAGCCACGCATTGTTCATCCTGTTCACGAGGGCGTACATGGGTTCGGAATTCGGCGGCGTTCGTCACGCCAATGACTGGTAGGCCACAACTAACCAAAGTAACGCGAGGTTATCAATAATGAGTACCATAGCTGACAGAATAGTACCTGATGTCGGCCTTGAAGCCGGTATCGCCGGGTTGACCACCGAAAGAATTCAGGAAGTGGTCAACCAAACGCTTAAAGGCGAAACCGGAGCAAAGCTGAAAGCATACAAAGAGACATGTATGCGGTGCGGTCTCTGTTCACAGGGATGTCACTTCTACATGTCACATGACCAGGATCCGAGCTACTCCCCAGTGAGTAAAGCAACGGAGACCATGTATGAATTGATCGACAAAAAAGGCAAAGTCACGCCTGAGCGCATCTATCAGATGGCCCAGATCGCCTTCACCGAATGCAACCTGTGCAAACGGTGTGCGCACTACTGTCCAGTAGGCATCGACATTGCGTATATAATGACCATGGTCCGCCGCATCTGCTACCTGCTGGACGTTGTTCCGCAGTACATTCGCGACACGGCCCATTCCCACTCCTCCACCATGAACCAAATGTGGATCAAGGATGACGAGTGGATTGATTCCCTGCAATGGCAGGAAGACGAAGCCCGTGACGAGTTCCCTGACCTGCGCATCCCTCTCGATAAGGAAGGCGCAGACGTCTATTACTCGGTCATCGGCCCCGAACCCAAGTTCCGGACCCAGCTCATCTACCAGGCTGCCGCCATCATGAACGCGGCCGGTATTGACTGGACCATGCCGTCCCATCCCGGTTGGGATAACTCGGACATGTGCATGTACGTCGGCGACTTTGAAAACATGGGCCGTATCAAACGCGCTCACTACGAGTCCGCTCAGAAATTGCGCGTCAAACGCATTGTCATGGGCGAATGTGGTCATGCCTTCCGGTCGATTTACGACATGGGCAACCGCTGGCTCGGATACAAGGAAATGCCGGTTCCCGTCATCCATGCGATCGAATTCTACTGGGATTTGATTCAGGAAGGGAAAATCAAGATCACCCATAAATACGAAAAGCCTGTCACCATTCAGGACCCGTGCAACGTCATTCGTGGCCGTGGTCTGATGGACAAGCTGAGAGATGTGGTCCACTTCCTCTGTGAAGAAGTCGTGGAAATGACTCCCAACCGTGAGCACAACTATTGTTGCTGCGCCGGTGGTGGTGTCATCAACTGCGGGCCGCCGTTCAAGAACACCCGCATGGAAGGCAACCGTGTGAAAGCTGACCAGCTCAGAAACACCGGCGTCAAGGATATTGTCATCCCATGCCACAACTGCCACGGCGGTATTGAAGACATCATCGGCTATTATGATCTCGGAATGCACGGAAAGTTCATTGGCGATATCATATACGAACTGATGGAAAAACCGGAACTCTAAGGAGGACGCCATGCACAAGAAAAATACCATGAAGCTTGCGGCCTCCATGCTGACCATCATCGCGTTGGTCATCGCATACATGGCTCCGGCCGCTTTTGCGCAAGACGACATGACACTGATTCCCGTGGATGCATTCGCCAAGCTCGAACGTCCTCAGGTTCCCTTTGTCCATGACGCTCACAATGAAAAGGCTGAGTTGGATGATTGTATTGTCTGTCACCACGGCATGACCGATGATGGCAAACAGGACATGGAAAATTCCAGCGAAGGCGATAGCTGTGCATCATGCCACGACGTAGAACGCTCTGACGGCGGAACCCCGCTCATGCGCGCCTACCACAAGCAGTGCATTGACTGCCACGAACAGGCAGCCAAAGGCCCTGTGGCCTGTGGAGAATGCCACCCCAAATAGCCCTCAGCTCAACAAAATATGAAAGCCCCCGGAAGCCATTGTTTCCGGGGGCTTTTATATAAAGGTTCCAAATGTGGGCAGATCGCAGGTCTCTCGATTGAGGGCCACTCTATTCAAACAGGGCGAAATCCTTCAAAAAACGTTCCCTTCGCCGCTCCACCTCGGCCTTGTTGGTCATAATCATATCCAACTGCCGCGTATGAGTAATCAGATAGCCGAGAATCTTCAATCGACGCCCCATGGCCTCCCGACCAAGGCCTTCGACCCGGGCGAACATGTTGTCCTGACGCACCCGAACCCGAAATTCGAATTCCTCCAGCAGATCACCGACAAACCGAGCGCGAAGGATACGCCGCTCAACATTGGCGGCCCCTCCCTTGAACTGGAAACTGGCATAATTCTCACTAGTTCGGTCAGACACCAAAGATTCCACCCCACAGAAATGGAACCCGAATCGTGACTGCAATGAACAATAATTCTTCGAAATCATGAAATAGTTGCGCTGCGTGTAGCGTGTTCCCGAAGCCGGATTCAAGTCCGGGTTCATGGTCGCCTCAAACATCACGGACATCAGCCCCTTGGTATGCACCGGCGGCGGGCCTTCCCATTGCACAGCCTGCATCCCTTCCCACAAAGCGTGCATGGGATAGGAATCCACATGTTTCAACAAAATGCACTGATCTGCCCGGGACTCGCCTTCCGGCAGGAAGCCGTCATCCAGATTCAACACCCAAAACTGTTTCGGCACATCACAGATAAGCTGACGGCTGGCGGCTTCGATAAAATCATTATCCGTGCCAAATTCAAACATTCCAGCCACACCTTTTTCATGGCAATACCGCATGATATCATGCAGCGTTTTGCAATTTTTCGGCGCAAATTCCGGAGATTCAGGATCGGTCAAATTCAGCCGGACAATATGCCGTGCGGCCTTTCGCAAAGCCGCCTGCACAGGACTTCCCCGCATGATCCGCTCTCTGGGTTTTTCAACAAGCAAAGCTTCCACCGCCCCGTCATACACTGCGTGCCCGTCGGCATCCACCGTGAGAATCCGACCATTCTCGAATTGACCGACCACCCCTTTCACCCCAAACAGGGCAGGAACACCAAACTCACGGGCCACGTTGGCCAGATGACCAGCCATGCCACCCTGCTCGGTAATGAGCGCACTGCACCGGTCGAGTAACGCGGCCCGGCTCGGTAGAGCGTGTTTCAAAATCAACACCCCACCATCAGGAAAGGTTAAGGCATCCACATCCTTGCGTACCGAATACGCCGGTCCTACCCCAACCCCCGGACTGGCGACCCGTCCACCAGACACCACCGGAACAGGCAGGTCCGCAGCCGCCGGATGTGCGACTTTGGCCGACTCGATCTGCATCAATGGCCGACATTGCAACAGATGAAACACTCCGTCCGATGTCATGGCCCATTCGATATCCTGTGGCGTGCCGAACTGGGTTTCGATACGCACCGCTTCCCGGGCAACAATGGAGGCCTGTTCATCTGTCAAGGACGGCTCAGACCGCAACTCATCCAGCAAAGTCTCCCGGCACACCCCTTCTGCGGGGCTGCACACAAACATATCCGGCTTTTCGGCAATAATTCGTTCATTCACCGTCAGGGAATCCCGATTCACCAAAAAGACATCGGTCTCGGCAGTTCCATCCACCACAGGCTTGGGCAATCCCCAGACGGAATGGACCGACACCGCCTCGTCCCTGACATTGACCGGATTTCGCGAATACGCCACACCGCCGGACATGGCATCGACCATGGTCATGCAACCGACACTCATGGCCACATCCTCGTCACGAATGCCCCGGTTCATCCGATAGGCCATGGCCTGCCGAGAAAATTTGGAGGCCACGACTTCCTTGTAGGAATCCAGCAACGAAGCCCGATCCACGTTTAAAACAGACCGGTATTGTCCGGCATAGGACGACCCCTCCGCGTCTTCACCCAAAGCACTGGACCGCACTGCCAGATCAGGCGGTGTCTCAAATTGTTCGCTCAACGTGTCATAAGCGGTTAAAATGGCCTCTGCCAAATCATCGGGAATGGAGGTATCCATGACTAATTGCATGATTTCCGAAGACATCCGAAACAGGGCTTCCCGGTCATTGCTATCCGTGGCCTGAATTCGACGAGCCACCTCTGGCCGCAAATCTCCGGCATCCACAAAACGGTGATATGCAGCCACGGTAATGACAAACCCGGCAGGGATATTCAACCCAAGACTGATCCCGGCCTCGCCGAGCATCGCCATCTTTGGGCCGCACAAATCGGCATGGTCCCGCCCGACCTGAGACAGGTCAAGGACCAGATCGCCACTGACAATATGCTCTTCCGGTGCGAGCGCGGCCATGATGCGATCATTGATGGATTCCATGGCAGCGACAAGAGCATCATGGTCTTTGGGGTCAAGTTCGCCGAGATGGCGGACCATCTGAAAGATGGATGTAGAGAGCCGGGTACACAAGGTATTGACGTATTGCATCCCGTAAGGAGTGAACCCGCGCAGGGACTCCTCCAATTCACCGATCAATTCATGGGCACGGGTATTTGCCTGAATCAAAAGCCGAAAATGATCGTACCGGGCCGCAAAGACTCGACGAATCTCCGCCAGTTCTTCGGGGGTCTTCTTTCGCGCTCTCCACGGCAGCCAATCAAAAATACCCATGAAGCCTCCATCGGCACGCAAAACAGGTCACAGGGGGAACAGTCATCATCCCCTCTACTGGCTGTGTTCCTTGGCCGTGATTTTTTCTTGGTGATGTCGCCTTCGAACGGACGCGTCTTCCAACTTGTACAACAATTCCTCGAATTCAACGGGCTTCATCAAATAATCGAACGCGCCCAACTCCATCCCGTTGATGGCAATATCCATGCTGGCATGGCCTGTCAGCATGACCACCTCGATCAACGGATTCACCAGTTTGATCTTGTGCAGAACGGTCAATCCATCCATTCCGGGCATCTTGACATCCAACAACACCACATCCGGATCAAATGATTCAAGAACGTCGAGTGCATTTTCTCCCGAATCAGCCTCTTTGACCGTCATTCCCCGCCGATCAAGCCGTTTTCCCAATGTCTTTCGGAATCCCGCTTCATCATCGACAAGAAGCACCTTGATACCTGCCATACTGTCTCTCCATCAGTTGCCAGTCACGCCTGTTCAAAGGCCTGCCGTATCTTTATCAACAACTCATCCAGGTCGCACGGCTTGAGCATGTAGTCGAATGCGCCGGAAGCCACGCCTTCACGCGCCGCCTGTTCGCTTCCGTGCCCTGTCAGCATGATCACCGGCAGTTCCGGCACCATCTTCTTGAATATCTGGAGGACCTCGATACCATCCATGTCCTCCAGCTTCAAATCAAGGACCGCCACGTCAAAATCAGTGCCCCGCAATGTCTGTATACCAGCGGCTCCGCTGCTCGCAACAGTCACATCAAGTCCTCGCTTTCCCAGTCGTTTTTGCAAAACTTCCAGAAAACCGACTTCATCATCCACCAAAAGCAGACGAATGGGCGCATCGTTCATCAGACTCCCCTCCTAATCGCCTCGTCTCAACACGATATGTCTGGCACGGGCCTCAAGAATCTTGGTTTCCTGTGCCTGTTTCTTTTCATACGCCTCATCAACCTTGGTCAAAAGATCATTCAAATCACACGGCTTCATCAGATAATCGAACGCACCGGATTTCATGCCTTCAATGGCGGACTCCACCGTGGCATGACCTGTCAGCATGACGACTTCCACCAACGGATATGAAGTCTTGACCACCTTCAACGCTTCCGTGCCATCCATGCCAGGCATCTTGACATCCATGACCACGACATCAATGGAATGGTCCTTTTCCAGAATATCAAGGCCTTCCTGGGCACTGTACGTGGTTGTCACTGTCAGGCCTCGATTCTCCAATCGCTTGGCCATGGTGTCAACAAAACCGTGTTCATCGTCAACGAGCAGAATATTCGCAGGCATTGGTCTCCTCCCGATTTCCGGGCCCCCATTACGGGGTACCCTGTTCATTCGTGGCATAATCACACGCACTGCCATCCTCACCGTCAGATATTGGCAATCGGATGATAAACTTCGTTCCCTGGTCAACCGCAGAATCCACGGCAATGGAACCGTCCATCTTGTTGATGATGCCATAGATGATGGACAGCCCAAGTCCGGTCCCCTTGCCCACAGGCTTCGTGGTAAAAAACGGATCAAAAATACGCGACAAATTGGCCTGGGGAATACCGCACCCCGTATCGGCGATGGAGACCACCACGAAGGCGTCCTCTACACGGGTCATGATGTCGAGATTGCCACCGCCCGGGTCCATGGCGTCAATGGCATTGTTGACCAGATTGAGCAGCACCTGCTGCATCTCCGAAGGACTCGCTTCCACCGGAGGGATACTGTCTCCCAGGCTCGTTTCGATCACCACGTTGGCATATTTGGCCCGTTGCTCGGAAAGCTGGACGATTTCGAGCACCAATTCATTGAGACAGACAGATATCACGGTCGGATCGATTTTCCGGGCAAAACTGAGCAATTTGTGGGTGATCTCCTTGCACCGACTTCCCTGCGTCCGAATCTGATTCAATGCGCGCTGTACCTCGCGTTCATTATCGTCCTCGCCCAGTCCTTCTTCCAACAAATCCTGAATCCACCCGGCCTCTTCTACCATAATGGCCACGGGATTATTGATCTCATGGGCGATTCCCGCAGCCAATTCGCCCACCGAAGCGAGCTTGCCAGCCTCAATGACCTGTTCATTCATGATATCCTTGGCCTGATCCGCCCGAGCGACCTTGCGCGCCATGCGTTTACTCATCAGATACGCCATGAGCGCAATGGAAATACCACCGAGCAACAACACGACAATGGCAAGATTTCGGGATCGATTCAAATCGGAAAAGGCGTCTGCGACATCCTGTTGATACACCATGATCCAGTCCCCGCCCTTGATCGGACTGGTCACGAAAATAGTCTCACGCCCGGTGGCGGGATTGGTTTCCAGCGACATCGCCGCACGCCCCCGGACCATCTCCGAACGGTCAGTCATGGAACGAGCCATAACACGCAAGAATGGTACCTCGTCGGTCATATCACGACGAGGTGTTGTTTGAAATTCCGCGTGTCTGTTAATGATATAGGCCAGCCCGGTTTCACCGATACGGATATCCTCGACCAGCTTATTGAAGGCGATGAAATCAAGCGTGGTACGCAAAACCCACTCCTCCCCGTCTTCATCCAGCCGGAGGGCAATGGTAAAATGCGGCACGCCGCGCAGTCCCAACCCGACATCACTCACGTGAACCTTGCGAGTCCTGGCGGCCTTGAACCATTCCGCTTCAGAATAGTCCACACCCTGAAGCTTATATGGTCCGGCATAGGCGACCTGAATACCGTCGCTATTAACCATGCCCAAATCCACAAAGTCACTCCCGTGCCCCCGAACCAACGCATCATGCAAATCCTGAAGACTGGCAGGATCATGCAGCTTGCCCAGTTCGATGATTTCGGCCAGGACCTGAATCTCGGCGACTTTCTCTTCAAGGTAGGAATCAATGGATTGGTCATGCTTGAGTACCAATTCGCGCAGATGAGCTTCGACTTTCTCTTCATACGCAACGCTATATTGATACCCAGCGATAAGCACGATGCACAAAAGGGGAGCAAAAGAAACGAGTATGATGGTGAACATCATGCTCTTGGCCAACCCATGGTAATAATGCGTATCAGACATTCTCGCTCCAAATCATTGGGAAATGCCACTGGACTTACGCCGCTCGCGTCACGCCTTCAAAAAGGGCTTTCGCAAGAGGTTTTCGACTCATTGTCAATATAGTATCACTTTATTCCACAAATCAACAACCCTTACTCATTTCACACAAAATACGAATTCTCATACCCAAAAGATGGCATTGCCATCCCTTGCAACAATCGACCAGACTCGATTCCGCACGCGCTCACATGCTTCGAATTCTCCATTTTCAACCACATGAAACGTAAATAACAGTTGATTATTTCGCTCTTCGGGATGAAAATGGATATGAACAATCCCATTCAGACACATCACACGGACGCTGCCATGAACAAGCTCTTGCCGATCACTCTTGCGACACTGGTCTTTCTCTTTGGCTGCGGCGGTGGAAGCCGTCCTCACCTCACTCATCCGCCCACACAGTTTTACTCCACCAAGACTCCCCAGGAATCCGGAAACCCAGAACATATGGGACCGCAGGAACTTCAAGCGGCTGTCATGGCCTATGCGGACACGACCAATACGCTGATGGGAGAAGCCTCGGAAATCATCAACCGAATCGGCACACCGCAGGCCCGAATCACGGCCGCGCGCATGATGGTCTTCAATATGTCCAGTAACGTGGAAATCGCAGCCGGTCCATATCCGGGCGTGGCCCTACTGGATATGACCGTGGTCGCCACACTGCGCCGCATGGTCTGGGAAGACTTCTGGATACCCAAAATTTTTGGAGACGCAGGGCTTCCGGCACTCGCCATCATCAGAGAGGCAGAACAAGACATCTGGGACGTTGCCGCCAGAATCATGACACCGCAACAAATCGATGAACTCAAACGGGTCATCAGTGCCTGGCGCACGAAGTATCCGAACAAAATCAGCGTCAACTACGTCCGTTTCGAAGATTTCGGAGAACTCGGGCTGAAACCGTCCATGCGCAAACTCATTGTGCCGGGCGGCCTGTTTGCCAGCGTTCAGGAGGCGACACTGGTTGCCCGGGATATGAAATTCGCGGTTGACCGTGCATTCTATCTCGTTTCCCGGATGCAACTTCTGGTGAACTTCCAGATCAAACTCGCGTATCTGGAAATGATCTTTCAACCAGAAACAAACGGTCTCATCACCACGACCGAAGATATTGTCAGCCTTTCGGATCAATATCTGCATCTGGCCGAGGACTTTCCCGAAGACATGGGGAAAGAGATATCGAAACTTATCGACAAGCTTTTCCTCAATCTCGCCAAACAACGGGATGAAACCCTGAACAAGGCCTTGGCCGGCATGTCGGATTGGCAAAAGGAAACAATCGAAGACATCGTGACATCGGTATCCGTTGAACGAGAAGCAGCCATCAATCAAACAATGGCTGCACTGGTTCAACAACAAAATATTTTGTTCGACCGAGTCGATGAAGTGGTCAATCAAAGCGAACGTGAAATCGAATCAATACTCAATCACGCTTTCATGCTCGGCCTGTTGCTAATCGTCATTTTTTTCGTCTTGTTGACCCTATACCGAATTTTCGTCTTCGGACCGACCAAAAAGAAATAAACGATCACCAAACGGATGTCTGTGTTCGAAAGCGTCCCTTCATGGCCCGTGAAAACAAGGGACAGCCCACTCGTAATACATGGATAAAAATCCTGGTTTGCGATATGGTCACACACACCTCGTCAACCATTTTCAGCAGGCAGGTCGAACATGCTGTCCTTTCTCGATATGATTCCGTATGGCTCTCCCAGACTCCGGCGCATTGGATTCTGGCTTCTCACCGCTTTCATCGCATACACATTGTTCGGTTTTTTTGCTGTTCCCCCACTCGTGAATCGGATCGCTTCCAACCAACTTCACGAGGCCTTGAACCGACCAGCCCACATCGAAACGGTGTCTTTCAATCCCTTCACCTACCGTCTTGAAATCTCCGGGCTGCATATCGACAAACTCGATGCAGAAGGGTCACTGCTGTCAGTCAAAAAGATCGTGGCAGCCCCCGGCGTCACCAGTATTTGGGAATTCGCTCCGGTCATTTCCTATTTGCAACTCGACGGATTGCAGCTGGACATCACCTTTTTCGGCGACGGGAAATACTCCATTTCGGACATTCTCGAGGCACCGGTGACCGCACCGGACCAAACGGACGAAGCAGCACAAAATACCGCCATCTTCCCGTTTGCGCTCTACGGATTCGAGATGACCAACGCAACGATCACCTTCGACGATCGTCCGCACAAGAAAAAGCACGTCATCAAGGATATGTTTCTCCGGGTGCCCTTCACTTCGTCCTTTGCCAAGCTGAAAAAAGAATTCACCCAGCCAAAATTCACAGCCATCATTAACGGTGATCCCGTGGAACTCAAGGGGCGGACGCTTCCGTTTGACGAAACCCTGCTCACCGAATTCGAATTGGGAGCCGTGGATGTCGATCTCAACCAATATTGGCAATACGTCCCGCTCAAGACACCACTCCAATTGAAAGACGGACAATTCACCTCGGATATTTCCCTCTTTTTCGAACGCCCAGAAGACCAACGGCTCAACTTGTTTCTGGGGGGCGGTGGATCGTTAACGAATCTTGAATTCACGGACCCCAAAGAAAAATCCGTGGTGTCTGTCAAGGAACTCGCCTTTGAAATGGAACGATTCTCCCTTGGCGACAAGGCCTTAACCCTGACGAGTATCACTCTGGACACGCCATATTTCAAGGTCATCCGAGACACAAACAACATCATCAACTGGGCCACATATTTCCCCGGTTCAGAAATCAGTGACACAGGATCAACCGTTGAAATAACCTCCAAGAATGAAACGACCTTTTCGTTGGACATACGCAAAATCACCATGTCCAAAGGAACGATCGATTGGGAAGACCGCCTCGTCAAAGGCGGCTTCAAACGCACGTTCAGCCCACTGTCTTTTACCGGTTCGGAAATCACGACCGCCGGGAATCACCCCTGTACCATCGAAGCAATGGCCGGTTCAGAAGCGAATCCGGATGCGGGTATCCTGACTCTCAACGGTGTGGCCACGATCAAACCACTGTCTGCAACCGTCACGATTGCTGGCGAAAACATCCCGCTTCCGGTGTACTCATCCTACATCAACAACGCACAACCGCTTATTGTGGATTCCGGCATCGGCACATTTTCCGCCTCAGTCAACGTCCTTGTGGAAGGCTCGACGCCCGCCCTGACCATACAGGATGGCAGCATGAGTCTCAGCGACCTTTCCATCAGCAAGCCGAACGCTTCAAACCCCAGTCTCGGATTGAAAGAACTGACAATTTCAGGCGCAACCCTTGATCTGAAAAAGCAGGCTATCACGATGAAAGACATCGTCGTGACAGACCCATTTGCCAAAGTCATCAGGGGAAAAAACGGCCAACTGGATCTAATCGCCCTCTTTGTCAAAGAAAAAGTCCAGCTCGACGAAATGAAAATCGTCAAAGCAGCCAAAGAAACGTGGTCCCATGGGTGGAGCGCAGACTGCGCCCGAATCCAAATCAAAAACGGCGCAGCGCATCTGCGCGATCAATCACTGCACCATCCCGCAGATTTGGGAATAAACGGCTTCACACTGGACATGAAAGAGTTTTCCTCCAAAGAAAAAGCCGCCATGCCATTTTCCCTCGACGGGAAATGGAGTGGAAAAGGGACCTTCTCTGTCGATGGCACCGTCTCCATACTCCCGCTCTGGTCAAACGGCCGCATCCGTCTCAATGGGTTGGGATTGCGTCCATTGGACGGGTATCTCGCAGAATACACGGAACTCCTGATCGCCAAAGGCGCGGCCTTTGCCAACATCAAGTATTCCTTCAAAAATGGAAAAACGCCAAAATTCACCGTGACCGGCGACACCGCGCTTCGCTCGGTGTCCATCAAGGACACGTTCAGCAAAAAGGAAATCATCGGCCTTGACGCTCTTGACGTGAAGACACTGAAGTGTGCCACCGCTCCCAACACGCTTTCCATCGGGGAAATCGCGCTCGCCGGACCGCGTGGGGTCATTCATTTTTCTGAAGATGGTCAGATAAATATCCGCCGGGCCTTACGGCTTCAGGACACAACTCCCAAAACCGCAACAACTGCATCCGAGGCCCCTCCGGCTCAAGAGACAAAACAAGCAGGCCAGCCCCAAAAGGCCGCCCCCTTTTTCAAGTCCGTAAAAATCAACAAAATCAGCATGACCAAAGGAGCCGTCTCCTTCAAGGATGAAAGTGTCCACCCTGATTTTTCGACCAACCTGACAGGTATGAACCTGCTCCTCACCGAAGTGAACCAATCGCCCGAGGCCCGGCCCAAAGTGGATTTCAAGGGCAACATCGGGCCGACCCCCATGTCGATTTCCGGCGTGGTCAATCCGGTCATCACCCCGATCTATTCGGATCTCGTCATTGCCGTCAACGGCATGGAACTGGTGCCACTGACCCCATACACGCTCAAGAATCTGGCCTATCCCATTGAGAAAGGCCGTCTGTACGCTGATATTTCCTTTCAAACAGAAAACTGGCTTTTGAACGCGGAAAACAAATTCTACATCGAACAGCTTGTCTTGGGTGCAAAGGACAATCGCCCGGACGCGCCCAACGTGCCTGTCGAGTTCGGACTGTCACTTCTTCAGGACGGCGACGGCAACATGGAATTGAATCTGCCCATCCGAGGAGAACTCAACGATCCCGACTTCCAGATCGGTGGCATTGTCTTCAAGGCCATCGTCAGTCTCTTGTTCAAGGCGTTGGCCTCTCCATTCACCCTGATCGGCTCCATGTTCGGCGGCGGCGAAAACATGGATTTCGTGGTTTTCGAACCAGGCCGGCACGCGTTGGATGACAGCGGTCAACAAAAGATGGAGACCATCATCAAGGCGTTGACTGAACGGAAAAAACTCACACTGGAAGTGGATGGCGTCATTGATCCCGTCGCCGACAAGAACGGATTGGTCGAAGTGATCTTCGAAACCAAGATCAAGCAACAAAAATATGACGAGCTCTCTCGATCCGACCGAGCTGAAAATGACGTGGCCGACATGGTTATCGCACCGGAAGAATATGAAGATCTGCTCTTCGAAGCCTATGCCGACGAACCTGACGAAGAAGGCATCAAGCCCACCACGCTCTTCATGACCGATCGGCAACCCGTCGATGTCATGGAAAAATTCATCCGGGATCGAATCGTCATCACCGACGAATTATTACACGACCTCGCCATGGACCGAGCCAACACGGTCAAAAGTGCCATCATAGACAGTCACCCGGAATTGAAAGACCGAGTCTTTCTGCTCGACAGGAAAGACGCCGCAGGAAAAACCGGCGTTCCAGCACACCGGGCTGATCTCGGCATCAATTGATTTTTATAAAAGCACAATGAGTGAAATACATCAGGTGGAGAGCCGCCTCCGGCGAAGGGGGATGATCCGTTTTGAGGGAAAGAGACCTTGGTGAAATAAATCAGGAGGGGAACCGCCTCCGGCGGGAATGACGGTGATTTCGCCTCCGGCGGCCAAAGGGGAACGCCCCTTTGGATTCCCATTGTCGCCTACGGCGAAGGGATGGATTGAAATCAAAAAGTAACACTCTTTCCTTTCACCATCCAAAATCTTCATTCTCCCCGACCACAGAGCAACGCCGCCAAGGCGAGCGACCGGAACCACACACGCTATATTGAAGACGAATCCATCGGCGGAGAGGTGCCGGAGATGCAAAGCAACAGGGACGAAACGGCAACCCCAAAGTGACCTCACCATCCAAAATCTTCATTCGCCCCGACCACAGAGCAACGCCGCCAAGGCGAGCAACCGGAACCACACACCCCTCGAATCAAGACGAATCCATCGGCGGAGAGGTGCCGGAGATGCAAGGCGACAGGGACGAAGCGGCAACCCCAAAGTCACGTCACCATCCAAAATCTTCATTCTCCCCGACCACAGAGCAACGCCGCCAAGGCGAGCGACCGGAACCACACACCCCTCGAATCAAGACGAATCCATCGGCGGAGAGGTGCCGGAGATGCAAGGCGACAGGGACGAAGCGGGAGTCTTCCCTCCAGCGAGTCCCTGTCAACGCAGCAGATTCGGTACCTATCCGCCGATGGATGCCATGCGGGTGTGACAGACGTCATGCCCGTGGTTGGCGGACATCTTGCGCAATAAATCATAGCCAATCGGCTTGGACCGCATGGCAGAACGAATAATGCGCTCCACAAAATCCAACCCAAGCTTTTCATTCCGCAAAGCCGGACGCAATTTGTACACCTTGTCCGAAAAAAGACAGGTCCTGAGGAATCCGTCAGACGTAATGCGAAGCCGGTTGCATGTCGCACAAAAATGATTGGAATACGAAGAAATCAACCCGAGACGACCCTTGCCATTCACAATGTCATACATGCGAGCCGGACCGTGACCGTGCTTGGGACCGTTGACTGAAGGACGCAGATCGGCCAACTGCTGAGCCTCGGTGAGAATGTCGTCCGCAGTCCAGACCAAATCGTCCTTCCACCCGGTCTCCGTGCCCACCGGCATAAATTCGATAAACCGGAAATCGATCTCCCGCGATGCCGCATATTCAAGGAATTCCGGCAATTCATCATCATTGACCCCGCGCATGGCCACACTGTTGACCTTGACGGTCATTCCAGCATCCAGACACCGATCAATATTTTCCCGAACGATATCAAACTTGTCCCGTCCGGTAATCTGTTCATATTTTTTGCGATTCATGGTGTCCAGAGAGATATTCATCCGCCGGACGCCTGATTTGGCAAGGTGTTCAATATGCTCCCCAATCAGTGTGCCATTGGTCGTCACACACATGTCAACATTGGGAAAACGGTTGGCGGCAGCGATCATGAAATCCGCAAAACCCAATCGAACAAAGGGTTCTCCGCCGGTAAAACGAACCTTTTCAACGCCGAACCC
Source organism: Pseudodesulfovibrio sp. JC047 (assembly GCF_010468615.1). NCBI lineage: Bacteria > Pseudomonadati > Thermodesulfobacteriota > Desulfovibrionia > Desulfovibrionales > Desulfovibrionaceae > Pseudodesulfovibrio > Pseudodesulfovibrio sp. JC047. Next base: position 94,252 of record NZ_WUEH01000004.1, read on the forward strand.
TTCGGCTAGCGCAATGATATCCAAAATTTCTTCGTACCGCAGGATCTTGGGATGCGGAATAAATTCCATTCCCTCTCCAGCACAATAGGTACACCGAAGATTACACCGATCCGTCACACTGATACGCATATAGCTGGCCGTCCGGCCATGACTGTCAAGAATAGGGGCGTGCATGGACTCTTCCTCAGGCAAAAATCTCTTTTTTTGAAACAGCTTCTGCCTTCACTCGATCCAGGAAGTCAGCCAACGCAGCTTTCACATTTTCACGAATATCACCAGCCACAATCAGGTACAGCACATCATCACCGGGCTGCATCCGACCAGACAAGGCATAGGCCCTGGCTTTGAAAATCCCTTCATAGGCTTCGATTTCCTGACGAATCTCTTCGATTTTATCGAGATCGGGCGTCACTTCAATAGCTGAAACTTCACTGTGGTCCTTTCGAGACCACCCGCGAACAATGCCGTTATGCACAAGCACCATACCCACGTTATCAGCGAAACCAGGTTCTTTTTTCAACGCAGCAAGAGCCTTATTGATATCCATAAAATCTCCTTGTATTTTTCCAGCGATCATAATCCCGCACGACGATATGCTCTGTCCTCTGCAAGGACAAGCCTTTTCCTTTTACCCCCAGTCAGACACCGCACACGCGCGGCACAAAATAATATCAGCTCCATAGGAGGGCGTATATGCTCCTGCTGATTCGGGAGGTACTGCTCGAACACAATTTTTTCGTATCGGCACCGCCAGCGCCGCATCATCATGACCGCTCACACCGCGGCCTGTCGATCAACGCCCTCCACCGCCCTGATCGGCAAATAAACAGCTTGGTGCGGCGAGGCAACAGGCATGGGACCAGGGACAGCTTCCGGCCACTCTTTCCACCCGGAACCGCCTGGTCCCTGCTTTTTGCAAAATTAAATTTAAAGTGACTTCAGACCATCAAGGACTTCATCAATCAAATTTCGTGGCGTCGAAGCTCCAGCAGTCACCCCAATACGGGCATACCCAGCCAATTCATCCAATTCCAAATCCACGACCGTCTCGATGTGTTGACACGGCGTTCCAGCATCCGTGACGACCTGGGCCAAACGGCGCGTGTTTCCGCTGATATATCCACCAACAACAACCATGAAATCCACTTCGGAAGCCAACCTCTTGGCCTCAGCCTGTCTGAGTCTGGTGGCATCGCAAATTGTACGGAGTACCTCGACCTGCACCTTTTCATCAGCAGAAAGGCGGTCGGCAATCTGATCGAATAAAACTCGATCCTGCGTTGTCTGGGCGGCCAAAACATACTTCTTGTCCGGGTTCAATTCATGTCGGTCCAATTCTTCGGGAGAGCCGAAGACGAAATAATCATGACTCGCATAACTGACCAGCCCTGCGACCTCGGGATGATCGGCCTCGCCATACAACAACAGCTCGGCACCACCAGCCGTATGACGAGCAATGAGCAGTTGCGCTTTTTTCACACGAGGACAAGTCACGTCCTTGACAAAGACATCACGAGACTTCAATCCATCCTCAACCTGACGGGGAACACCATGCGCCCGAATGACCGCGTATGCACCACCCGGCACGTCCTCGGGAGTATCAACCTTGGTGACGCCCTTGTCCGCATATTCCTTGAGCACCTGAGGATTATGAATGATGGGACCAAGAATATAAATGGGGCGACCTTCCGCATTATCGATCAACGTATCCAAACGCGTCAATGCGAGATCAACCCCCATACAAAAGCCTGCGGTTTCAGCCAAAACAACGTCCACACTCTCCCCCTTATCGAAAAACAGATCGTTTGAAACGGTAAACTATCGGAAAATACACTTGACTTACATCCTGATTTTGCTAAGGATTTTAACTGATGTTTCAAGCACTTTGAATCGGAATTCGCCAAACAGATAATAAAGATATGAACGAACCACAAGACGTCAACACCAAAGCGGCACTTTTATCGGCTGCCATTGAAGTTTTTGCCGACAAAGGCTTTGATTCAGCCACTGTCCGAAACATATGCAGTCAGGCCCAAGCGAATGTCGCTGCCGTCAACTATCATTACGGGAGCAAAAGCGGGCTGTATGCTGCGGTCCTCGAAGAAATTTTCCCCAAAAAGGAAGATTGGCAGAAGCTTGACAGCTCCACCGCACACCCTGAAGCTCGTCTTCATGAATTCGTTCGTGGGCTTGTGGCCGAAATTTATCGAATGGGAAGCGACATGACCGCACGCCGGTGGGCTATTTTCCTCCGAGAAATGGCCAAGCCGAGCAAACATCTCGACTTCATCGTTCGCAGGCAGGTCCAGGCGCGAACCGATGAATTGCGACACATCGTGGCCGAACTGCTGGGACCGAACACCCCGGAAACAACCATGGCCTTTTGCAGTGCCAATGTGTGGGCCTTGATACTCGACCAACTGCTCATCCAGCCAATTCTCGAACGGTTAACGCCAAACCGACCAGGCATGGATGAAAACATAGACGCCTTTGTGGATCATGTCGTCAAATTTTCTCTTGGCGGCATCAATGCCGTTAAAAAATAGCACACGACTCGCACGCTTCACGGGCCAACGCCCCGTCGCTCTCAATCGGAGCACCCACATATTTTCTTTGACAGACACTCTCGTCCGGCCTGACGAAATCGCATGGAGTGTCGCCACAGCCTTTCACGCAAACCACATATTTTTCTGGTCTTTTGTCTGCTTCCTGGCCGCACTCTTCATCCCCAACGCAGTATGTGCCGAGGGTGTGCATTTCCCCTGCACCGTCATCAACGAATATCCACACGACGCCAAAACGTCGACACAGGGACTTTTCGTGCATGAGGGAACGCTCTATGAATCCTCTGGGGGGTATCGACGATCCTTTCTCGCCACAGTCGAACTAAAAACAGGCCGTCATATCCGCTCAGTCCCGCTTCCCGGTCGCTACTTCGCGGAAGGCATGGCCACACAAGGCGACCATCTGCGCTTGCTGACCTGGCGATCCGGCACCGGATTCATCTACCGTCTGGACACGCTCGAAAAACTGGAAACATTTGCATACCGGCCCCGCTTTCACACCATGGAAGGATGGGGATTAGCCTTTGACGGCAACAATTTCATCCTTTCATCCGGGACCGACCGGCTCACCGTGTACACCCCGAAAGAGTTCACCCCAATTTCGATAATTCGTGTCACCAGCAACGGCAAACCTGTCCGCCAACTCAATGAATTGGAATATATCAATGGGATGGTGTACGCGAATATCTGGAAATCAGACATCGTGATCATGATTGACCCGAAAACAGGACACGCCCACGGACAAATTGATCTGTCTCCCTTGCGAAAACGGCTTTCTCCCAGCAGCGGTGTGGCCAACGGCATCGCCTATGACGCACACTCCAAACGCCTGTACGTCACCGGCAAGCACTGGAACAAACTGTTCGAAATAGCACTCCCCCAATTCTAAGACACTTTTTTTAAATTCCTCCTGAACTGCGAGGACGGCCACAGACCAGCCAACGAAGCAGATGGGCCGCTCTCGGACACCGAGTTACGCAGCATCCCGATAGGAATAAAAGAGCCAACCGAGACCAAAAAGGATCATGGGGAGACAGAGGATCTGTCCCATGGACATCCAGTTCAACGCCACGAATCCCAGATGCCTGTCTGGTTCACGCGCGAATTCGACGAGAAAACGGAAGCAGCCGTACCCAAGCAGAAACAGTGCACCGACACACCCTCGTGGACGAGGCTTGGCGGAATACCACCAGACCACGATAAACAAAACCAGTCCTTCAAGCGCGGCTTCGTAAAGCTGTGAGGGATGGCGGGGCAATCCACCGGCACCCGGGAAAGGCATGGCCCAGGGCAAATCCGTGTACCGTCCCCAGAGTTCGGCGTTGATAAAGTTTCCTATACGACCAAAGAATAATCCGGGAGGGACCAACGGGGAGACGAAATCGCCCACTTCGACAAAGGTCATGGCATTGGCCCGCGCAAAGAGAAAAATGGCGACAAGTACTCCGAGCATTCCACCATGAAAGGACATGCCCCCTTCCCAAACCGCAAATATCTTGAGAGGGTGAGAAAAATAGAAAGCGGCATTGTAAAAAAAGACATACCCGAGCCGTCCGCCGAGCACGACACCGAGAATGGCCCATGTGATGAAATCATCCATCAGCTTCGGCGTCATTCGATTCCACGATTTGGACGCCCGATATCGACCAAGCAGCCATCCCGAAAGGATGCCAAAAACGTACATCATGCCATACCAACGCAGCTCCAATGGCCCGATGGACAGCATAACAGGGTCGAATTGTGGGTATTCCAACATTATAGTTCTCTCCGGTTACGGTATGTCACTTTGTTTTCTTCTCAAATTCAGGTACACTCTGCAGCAATCGACAGGGTGTCTCTTTTTTTATAGCCCCGTCAACCCAAAAGCAAACCATCATGAAAAAGCCACAGGAACTGGATATATTGGAAATGCCTGTCGAGGGGCTGGCCGCCTATTGGTTGTCCATCAAAAAAATATTGGACGCCAAAAAGGGCCGTGCGATCCTGGATGAGGAAATCGCCAACACGGTCGAGCCATTCATCCTGCACCTTCTCGAAACAACATTTTCAGATCTAGAAATCCCGTTGATCCGCCGCTTGACCAAAGCCAAAAAAAATATTCTGCTCAACGAGTATACGATAAAAATCAATCTTATGAGATTGGCCATATCCGCCATTGCTTCTGGTGAAAACCCCAGAATAACCGTGGTTCGAATGGATTCCGAATTCGCCCACCCGCCTATGGCGGAAGAGCGAGCCTTTGACATGGCCACGGCCATGTTCGACGCGATCAAGCCCAAAGGGGTCAATCTGGACGCACTCCTGTCCGTCACCCACAAACTCTCGGCAGACAGGCTGCTCGTCAAGCTCCTCTTTTTCGTCATGTTCGCCCGGCGCGAAGGCAGACAGGATCTGGAACGATTCATTCCCCACATGGGATCACGACTTTTCTCCGAAGGCGTTTCTCTGGCCATTGACAATTTCGAAGCGGACTTCCTGACCTATCACATGAAAGGCATCCGGGACCAAGTGCTGACCCTGACCGAACACAAAATGGATATGGCCATGGAAATGGCGCTGGCCATCCGCAACAAGCACACCTATGATGACATTTTTCGCATAGCCAGAGCGTACATGCCCTGAGAACGCACGGAGACCACATGCACAAAACAACCACCATCCTCCTCACGGCGGCCCTTGTACTTGCCACCGCCATCCCGGCTCAGGCCTGGCGATCCATCCAGAACGGTGACAGGAATTTCGAGCGCGCATGGCGCGCATATACCTCTCGACAAACTGACAAAGCCACTGGGTACTTTACCAAGGCCGCAGACTTGTACGCAGAGGGCTTGAATCAGGACCCGCCCACGCGGACCGCCCGATTCCCGTCCACCCTGGCAAAAGCCGGTATCGCCTTCTACGCCGCCGGACGATATCAGGAATGCATCGAAACCATGAAACTGACCCTGACCAGAGATGACCGCATGTGGGAACCCGCCCTATACACGGCCCTGTCCTACGCACGACTCGGCGATGCGGAAAAGACGAAAGAAGAACTCCATCACTTCGTGACACGGCTCTCGTCGCAACGATTCATCAGCGATATGGTCACCAAACAAATCACGGAGCTTGAAGCCGGGACCACATCACTCGACGCCGCAGCCGATGCGCTTGACTCGGTCACGCAGTACCAATTCATCGAAAATATCAACAGAAACTATAGCCCCAGGGATGTCGGCCTGGCCACCGAACGGTGCAACGCAGCATACTGGTGGCGCAGAAATATGGAGCCATGTTCTGCTTCCGGTATCGTTACGAATTAACGAGATTTTTTAACAAAAATGCCCCCATCGTGAAGAGAGACTTGACGAATGGGCTGTAATGTACAACCATCGCGCAACTTCAAACCGTAAAGTACCGCACTCATGACCACGGACGCCACAGACATATCACTCAATTATCGCCGTTCCTTAACCAAGGACGAGATCAACGCCATGCCCCTTCGCCGCTATGAAGGGGAAATCAAAGTTGTTCGCACGGAAAAGCAACGGACTCAGGCCCTCAAAGAAATGGCAGGCCATCCCCTGCTGGGTTTTGACACTGAAACACGCCCAGTTTTCAAAAAAGGGAAGAAGCCTGGCCCTCCGTCTCTGCTCCAATTGGCGACAGCCGATTGCGCCTATGTCTTTCAAATCAATCTTCTTCCGCTGGACAACGGTCTCTGTGATCTGTTGGCCGACAAAAATGTCATCAAAACCGGCGTAGCCGTGCGCGATGATATCCTTGGATTGCAACGTGTCGGCAAATTCAAACCAAGCGGATTCGTGGACCTCTCCATGTTGTCCACCAAAGCCAAGATGCAGACGCACGGTCTGCGAAACATGGCAGCCAATCTTCTCGGTTTCCGCATCTCCAAGTCGGCGCAATGCTCCAACTGGGCCAAGGAAAAACTTACGCCACAACAGATCAACTATGCGGCCACCGACGCCTGGATCAGCCGAAAGCTCTACGTCGCCCTGGACGAACTGGGTCTGGCGTAACCCCACATTCCTCTTTTCCTGACGCATCTCCACTCTCAGTGGACTGGCGAATACTGGCATAGTCCATGCAAAATGAAACATACGGGTAAAACCTGCCGCTCCCGCATACCGAATCAGTGGGAGTCATACGATAGACTGAAGACAATGGATCAATTGCATGAAGCCCCCTGAAAATCAGACGGCATAATCAGCACACAGGACACTCTTTCATTGAAGTATCATTTCAGCCCAAAAGTCGTCATCATAGCCGGTCCTCCTGCCGGAGGGAAAAGCTATGCAGCACAGATGCTTGCCGATGATTTCGGCTATGCCCAGATACGATTGGATGCCATCACACCGACTGTCGCGCAAAAATACGGCGGCGATATCGAAACGGTCCGCCATCCCAAGACGTATCTGGATTTCAAAAACAATTTCATCCAAATTTTACGAACGCTTCGCTATCAGGATATCGTCTTTGAAGGATGTCGAATCAGCCATCCACACATTCATCAGGCCTTTCTCGATGCCCTGTGCGACATGTATTCTCCCTACACGATCAGACAATCGTTCTACCTGAAACCCGCCCGAGATGTTCGCATGGAACGATTTCTCCTGCGCACAATCCGACAAACAAAACAAGCCATCAAAACCGGCAGTCAGCCGCATCAGCCCGGCCAATTCTGCGAAATGCTGGAGCCGGTTCTTCCAGATTTCAAGGAAGTGCAGGATTCCGATGTCATCGGTGAATGGGCCGAAGCCAATCGAAAAACGACGCATCCCGGCATTGCTGTCGAAGATCGAGATATTTTCAAAACCATTGCCGAAGCCGATTCATTCAACCCGTTTTACCAAACCATCGAGTCCAATGGACGCGTCCTTGTGCCCGGTTTTACCCAATCGCCGCTGACATGGAAAAACATGCTCAAACTCGGCGTGAATTTCACCGGCAAAACCCTGTGCGATTATGGATGTATGCACGGCTATTATACCTTCAAGGCCGAAGAAATGGGCGCGCATGGCACTGGCATGGACATGGATCAGGGCGCCATCAGTCTGTCCACCAATCTTGCCACGGCCAAACGGTCGAACTGCCAGTTCATGGTATACGACATCACCACGCCACTCCCGCAAAAATACGATATTATTCTCGCGCTCAATGTCCTGCATCGGACCGGAAAGTTCGAACTGACCACCAAAATCATGTTCGAACATTGCAATGAGACCATTCTGGAAGTCGGAGAATCCCAGTTGCCGGTCATTCTCGGCGAAGGCACCCGACAGGGCTTCTCGCTTGCTTCCAACCTTCCGTCTCACCGATATCAATCCTGCATCGGTCCCCGCCGTGTCTTGCACATGGTTCGACAGGAGACACACCAATGATACGCATAGCCTGGGTGGGCGGCCGTTATTTCGGGCCACACCTTGCCAAAGAATACGGCGTCGAAATCATGCACATTCCCATGCCCACTCCCACGGTCATGGATTGGGACACCGTTGTGGACCAGTGCGATGGGCAACCGGACATCCTGCTCTATGCGGATTGCAGTGTGCCACCGCCGCTGGTCGGCGTTGAAAAATATCCCTGCCCAACAGTCTTTTATGCCGTCGATTCCCATATCCATTCATGGTATCCGATATACGCACAGGCGTTTGACATGGCTGTTGTCAGCCTCCGAGACCACATGCCCCGCTTTCGTCAACGCCTGACCGACGAACAGGTGGTTTGGCTTCCTCCCTACCCGATCAGAGAAGAAGAGCCGCCCGCACAACCGCCAGAAAAGGAATGGGATCTCCTCTTCGCAGGGACCGTGGACAAAGAGACCACTCCGGCACGATATGTTTTTCTCAAGGAACTCAAGGCGCGGTTTCCGAGTCTGGAAGTACGCAGCGGGACGTTCAGTGAACTCTTTCCCCGAGCAAAAGTGGTTCTGAATATTGCCGAATATGGCGATCTCAATTTCCGTGTGTTTGAGGCGCTGGCCACAGGAGCCTGTCTGGTCACGCCAGAAGTGGGCCATGGCCAATCACGCTTTTTCACCAACGGGAAACATCTCGTCACCTATCCGCCGGACAATATGGATCGGTTGATTGAAATAGTCTGTGAGCTTCTCGACGACACGGAGCGCAGGGAAGCCATCGCCGCAGCCGGTCTTGCTGAAATCAACGCCAGACATCGATCCGCACACCGCTTCAAGACGCTCATGGAGGCCATTACGTCCATTCCTGATGAACGCGTCCAGAAACGTCTAAACACTGCTGATTATATTCACGAAAAATATCTCAAGCTGCTCTATCTGCATCTGGCAGAAGCATACCACGAGACCGAATTTCGAAACGCGTACCTGAATGCGGCGTTGAAACCATAGCCGCGCTCAATACTCTCCATTCGTATTCGGTTTTTTCCGGGTGATTTTCCGCTGACTGGTCTGTTTTTTCCGCTCCAAACGTCGCCGTTTTGAAGATCGAGGGACTGCGGTTTTTCGACGGGGGATCACAGGCTTCAACGCCCATTGCATCAACTCGATGAATCGTTCAATCGCCGAATCCTTATTGGATTTCTGGCTTCGAAATTTCTGACTTGTCACGCGCAGCACGCCTCGCTTATCCACACGTCGACGCAATTTTCCGGTGACAGCGACCTTTTGCAACTGGGTCAGGCTTGATGATTTCTCGACATTGAAGAACAGGGTCACACGAGTATCAGCCGTATTGACGTGCTGACCTCCCGGCCCGGAACTTCGGCTGGTGATAAACCGTATTTCTTCATACGGAATGCTGATGGAGTCTGTGATACGAAGCATGACGGAGAAGGTGCCACGACACGCGAGATGGGGCAAGCCCATTTTTTCTCAACGAATAAAACAGCGAAAGAGCACAGTTGACTCTTTCGATTTTCCCATAAAAAAAATCCGCCACACGACGGATTTTTCAAACGATTCATCGTAAAAAAATCACGGTGTCACAGCAGACAATCCGGCAAAACTTCCAGCGGTAAACGTCATGGTTCCAAGATCCCCAAAAGTGGTCGCCTGACGAACCGTCAAAGGAAGCGGCTTGCCGATTGCCACGGTAAAGGCCATCCCGGTGTCGAGCGGCTTGCTCGCTGTTGTCGTTATCAACTTGTCACCGGCACCATTACTCCATGCCGCCTCCAAGATATATTTGCCTTCAGGCAAACGATAATGCCGTCCCGCCAGCCAGGGGACAAGCAGGGTCTGGCCTCGTTCGTCCGCCAATTTCAGGGCATAGACAGAGCGGGAAGCAACATCCACGTAAAATTCGGCTTTGGGCGCGCCCGGTGTTTCTCGAACAACCCGAAACCGCGTCGTTCCTGGCTGATCTGATTTCACGGCATATCGACCAATGAAATTGTCTGGATCAAGGATGATTTCCCAACCGAGATCCTGCCCGTTATTCGCCCAGGGAATCGCTACAAATCCCTTGAGATTAATGACCTCTTTCAGATCACTGCCCCACAGTCCTTCCAAAATCAACTGATCGCCAAGCACCGCCTGCAAAACGTCACCGTCCCGGACAAAAACAGGATTGCCGTTCAGCCAACACACGAAAACAGGCATGTCTTCATCCGGGGAAGGCGGCATTTTCCCGGTCCACCGGACCTGGGCCTTGGCCACCCGTTTCCCATCCGACCGCAGTTCCAATTCGGAAAATGGTTCCAGAACCATGCGCTTGGCATTCATCAGATTGACCCCCGGACGATCCGACGCGAAAAGGGCCAATTCAGGAGCAAATTCACTGGGGCCGCTCTTCAAAGACTTCACTGCCAAAGTCGAACCCGGGGCGAGTGAGATCGTTCGTCCAGACGCAATCTGGCGGCCATTGACACTGACCGCAATCCCCTTGCGGGCGTAGGCCCGAACATCCTGATCCGTAAACTCGGGAGGGACAATGCCCACCCCGAATCGCCGAAGCAACATCACGGTGGCGGCCAACTGTTGGCGCACCTTCCAGCCAATCTGCCGGATGGACTTGCTGACTTCCACAGCCATGGCCGGAATGCCATGCTCGGCCAAAGCGTAACAGGTCAGCGACTTGCGCATCTCCGGATACGCCGTGGCCGTATCAAATGTCTTGGTATTGAAAAGCTTGAATTGATAATCGCGAGTTCGGATGCTTCCATTGAGTTCTTCCAGCACGGAATTGACTGTGTGACCCAAATCAATGGAGTCGAAAACCAACGTATCAACAATAATGGACTGCCCATATCGCTTGGGATTGCGCAGGTTGTCCACATACGTCGGACGATAGAATCCACTGCCTTCGTGCAAGTGAATGAAGGCGTCACTCTGGGCCAGGAAAAAACGAATAACCCGGGCGACACGGTCTTCATAAAACCGATTGTAATTCTGATCGAACCGCCGGTTCATGTCCACATTGATCTGCCGCTTGTGCAGATTGATGGACGGGACATTGGCCCGGGGCAGAAGAATGATATTTCCGCGAGTGATCTTGGCCTGAGTCAACAACTGAGCCGTGACAAAACCAGAGGTTTCGTCTCCCTGAATACCACCCTGAACCATGATTGTCGGTCCGTCTTCTTCGCCTTGAAGGAAATACACCTTCAACGGGTACTGTGTCCCGGCAAAAAAGGAATGCTCCCACGACCCGGCACCAGCCTGGGACGCAAAAAGCAGCACAATCAGGCTAAGCGAGAATGTGGTACAGAGGATAGGTTTCCGCAAAAATGACATCCCCACCCTTTCCTTTGATTTCCAAACGCAGGCCAAAAAGATCATCCTTGTCCACGCCGTCGGGGAGCAGGAAAGTGGTCTGGATACGCTTGAAGCGTTGAATCTGGAATCCAAGGTCGCTTTTATTGGTCATGGCCGCAACGGATGTTCCGTCTTTTTTGACAAACACGAAATCAGTCTGCCCCGCCATGGACTTGGATGCCTGAAGATTATTGAGTTCAAAAGAAATCGACAACTTTCGTTTGGACAACTTTGCTTGAAGATTTTCCACACCGACCTGCTGGGTGTCGGTCCGAATAAAAATTTCATTGAGATCAATCTCGACCTGTGGCTCAGGCTCTTCCACCTCAGGAGAGCTAGCGGCCGACAGCAACGACTGCAATTCGGTCGGATCGTAGGATTGGAGAATCTTTTCCATGTTGCCAAGCCGTTCCAGCCGGACTTCGGCATCGACGAGGCGTTGTTCAAGGGCTTTTTTCTCGGTGTGCAGATCGGCGTTGATCGTCAAACCACGCACGCCCATGTAAATACCGCCGACAGCAAACAGAAAAAGAAAAATCTGGCTGAAGATAAACATCCTCAACCAAAACGGACTGACGCGATATCTGGTCACATCCCGATCATCACGCATGAAAAGAACGCTGTATTTCGAATCGATCATCTACCCCGTCTCCATTGCTCACTTTCAATTTTCCACGTATTCCCGTCCGGGGTCAGAACCAGGGTTTTCCGTCCGATATCACTGTACCCGTCCTCGCTTTCAAAAATCTGACGAAATGCGACTTCGAGTCCCTTGGGGTGTTGGGTCACTATCACACCATCAATATCAACCTTAACAGGAGCTTTGGTGGCCCACAATCTCTTTTTATAGTTGGTAATGGCCTGCACGCCTCGCCGATTTCCCTGAACGGCCCGAGCGGTGTAGAACCGCCCGTATCCATCGAGATCCCGGGCAAGCCATGCGGTACGCCATTCCATGACCAACGTGCGAATTTCGGCATTTTTCGAGGCAATATATTTGTCTTTGAGATCTTCGGATGCCGGGACATATTCTCGCCCGACAATGCGCCATTTCCCGGATGTATCCTTTTGCCAATAGAACCGTTTGCCGGTGGTCGAAGCCATGCCCGGTGCACGGTAATACTGGTCAAACCATGTCACCCAATACCCGGGACCAGGGACGGCCCGGACATTCCCCACCATGACCTGAATCCATGCCAACCGAGAAAAAATCCCTCGTTTGCGGTCCACGAAATGGGTAAAATCCGTTCCCTCGCTCGCGGTCATCAGATCGATATTGTAATGGTCGAAAAAACTTTCGTCCCGACGCTGCCAATCAGTGGCCCAGGCTTCCAATTCTCGGCCCAGAATCAATGCAGTGGCTTCACTTTCACCCGGAGCCTGCGTCCAGTCCAGATCCCTGGCAATGACAACCGGTGTCCCGTAGGCCGATTCTCCGGCCACATTTTCCATGTCCGGAACTTTGAGAGCCACGCACCCACGCGTATCACGAGGCACAAAGGTCTTGCCCCGCCCATGGAGCCAGATGCCGTTTCCGGTCTTGCCATTGATTCGATCAATAGGGTTGGGATAATTCAATGAATAGGCGATGTCACCGTACAAATCCCAATCGAGTTTGCGATTGATACGATGACCGATGAAATACACGCCTTCGGGCGTCCGCAGATCGCCCTCAACAAACTTGTCACCGATAGACTGCCCGGTGGTGCAGGGAAAACGAAAGACCTCATGCAACGGGCTTTTGCGTTCCAACATAATCAATTCCTGGCCCTGCTTGTCCACGGCGATGAGCCGCTCAGGGCCAAACGAGTGCGAAGAGAGGGTGGGATTCCACCCTTCGGCAATCGCCATATTCACAGACATGACCAATGTCAGAACAACAAAAAGTATGCGCATGGATCTAAACCCAATCCTCCCACGATTTCTCCGAACCAGGCAGCCTCACGGATACGCCGGTCTACTGTCCGGCGGTCAATAATTCCTGACGGGTAAAGATGGAACTCAATTCAAGCCCAGCTTCCTTGAGCCGTGCTCGACCGCCCTCTTCCCTATCCAGGACCGCAAGAACACCGACGATCTCCAATCCGGCATCGCGCACACGCTCGGCGGCCGTGGCCAAAGTTCCCCCGGTGGTACACACGTCTTCCAGCAGGACAACCTTGTCTCCCTTGCTGAAATTCGCCAAGCCTTCAAGGTACTGATTGGTTCCATGCCCCTTGGACTTCTTGCGAATGATAAAACCGGGCAGTGGACGTCCCTCAATATGCGAAACAACCGTCACGCTACTGATGAGCGGATCGGCTCCAAGCGTCATGCCGCCAACACCATGCACGTCGAAATCCTTGAGCATTTCAAGAAACAGCCGCCCGATCAGATACCCACCTTCAGGGTGGAGAGCGGTCTGTTTGCAATCAAAATAATATTCACTTTTCTTGCCGGAAGTCAGTGTGAAATCGCCCTCTTTGTACGAGAGTTCAAGCAACAACTTTGCAAGTTTGGACTTCAATTCTTTCATCTAATCCCCCTCAAAGACACGGCTGAATACCACATCCTCATAGCGTTTGTAATACGAAGGGTCGAAGGCTTCGTCAAGGTCGTTCGTCGCAAGATGCTTATTTACTTCGGCATCCACACGAATTTCGTCTTCAAACTGCAACCGGTTTTCCCAGCACCGCAGGGCGACCTTCTGCACCATTTCATAGGCTTGTTGACGCTTCAGGCCAGTGGCGATCAGCTTGTTGAGAATTCGTTGTGAATAGAAAAGACCAAATGATCCCATAAGATTCCGCTGAATACTTTCTTCCTTGACCACCAACCGTTCCAACACGCCGGACATGCGATGCAGCATGTAATCCATCAGAGCGGTGGTATCGGGCATAATCACACGTTCCACTGAAGAGTGGGAAATATCGCGTTCATGCCACAAAGCCTGATTTTCCATGGCAGCCATGGAATTCGAACGAATCAGTCGAGCCAGTCCACACATGTTTTCCGCAGAAATCGGATTCTTTTTATGCGGCATGGCCGAAGAACCCTTTTGGCCCTTGGTGAAGCCTTCTTCAACTTCCGAAACCTCGGTGCGCTGCAAGTGGCGAAGCTCAAGACCAAGCCGCTCGATACCGCCGGCCATCATTGCCAGTGAGGTAAAGAACTGCGCGTACCGGTCCCGCTGGACGATCTGAGTGGAATGAGGATCGGCCTTGAGCCCAAGAATGGCGCACGCTTTTTCTTCCAGCTCAGGGCTGAGATGGGCAAAGGTGCCGACTGCGCCGGACAGCTTGCCGACACGGATATTCTCACGGGCCGCGTCAAAACGTTCCTTGTGGCGCGTGAATTCGGCGTAAAAACCGGCAAATTTCAAACCATAGGTGGTTGGTTCGGCATGAATGCCATGTGTGCGCCCCATGCAGATCAGGCCCTTGTGCTTGTGAGCCAGCTCGTCCAACACGTTCAAAATGCGGTCCACGCCTTCGGAGAGGATGGCACCGGCTCTGGTCAGCAACACGCCATTGGCCGTGTCCACAATGTCCGAAGACGTACAACCGAGATGGATGTATCGGGAACTTGGGCCGACTTTTTCCTCGACAGCCGACAAAAAGGCGATCACATCGTGCTTTGTCGTTTCTTCGATTTCCAAGATACGGTCCAGATCAAAATCAGCCTTTGCATGAATTTCATCACAGACATCCTGAGGGACCTTGCCGAGTTCGGCCCACCCCTTGGTCACGGCCAACTCCACTTCAAGCCAGACCCTGAATTTATTTTCAAGGGTCCACAACTCTCTCATCCCGGGTCGGGAATACCGTTCAAGCATGATATTTCTCGCTTCGTTGAATGTCTTTATTACAATACAACCACATTAGAGCAATATGGTTGTGTATTTCAAGGTCGGAGAGACCATGAAAAAAGGCAGCCGGAGCTGCCTTGCATGTCTTAGGATGCGGACCCAGCAGAAGACGAATCCGAGGCAGCATTCGTCTGAGCGGGTGTTGAATCGACTGTGGTCGAAGAATCACCATCGCCCCCGCAGGACGGACGTTGCGCCTCGCCCGGCTTGGACCCGGATTTTGGCGCCCCATATCCATCGGCATACCAACCGGAACCTTTGAGGTGAAAAGAGCTGTGAGAAATAAGTCGTTTGGACTTTCCCCCACAGTGTGGACACGGAAATTCCTTCTCTTCAAAACCAGACTGCCATTCTTCAAAAACGAATTGACAATCCTCACATTGATACTCGTAAATAGGCATGACGCAAATTCTTCACTCTAAAGATTATATACAACTGGGATTCGAGTGATTCCCCACAGATGAATTGACAGCCGAAAAGACACCATAAGCATGATTCGACCACGCCAATGGAAACTTTACGGTGTCAACACGACAATGATCGCCCGCAAGGGCAATCGAGTTAGGCTTTAGCGGCCTTGGCTTCTTTGACAGCGGCCTTGATAGCTTTTTTGCGACGTTGACGTTTCCGATCCAATTCTTTTTTCCGTTCGTGCTTCTTGTGACGTGCCATAATGCTCTCCTTGATATTTCAGCCCGATAAGGCTTTTCTTTATTGCAAGCCGCACTTCATATACCAATCATCGCGGCTTTGTCTACCCCTGCGGCCCGCGATTTCCCCTTGACTCGATCCCCCAGGATGTCCATATTTCCCATCCAAAGACACTAACCCAATGAAGGATAGACGAATGATTCGAAGCGTGAGTGTGAAAAATGCGGTCAAGGACACCCTTGAGGTTTTCCAATTCGACCAGTGGCTCAGGTTCTACTTCGTGGTGGAAAAAGGTGAAGAACTCTGGATCGAAATCCCCGATGATACATTGGCCGAGATCAAGAAGGATCACCCCGCCTTGTACGGCTTTGCCGACATGGTCAACAACGCGGTCACCGATTACAAACGGTCTCAGGAAAATGTCTGTTCCTACGTGGCAGCCCGATTGGACGGCCAAAAATACGAATCGACCGTCCTCCCCCAGGTCTTTGACAACGCAACATTCAAGGTTGAAATGTACATTTTCAATGTCTGGTTGAAAATGCATGAAAAAATCCTTGATGAAGATTCTCTGGATTTCAATGGCTGGCTGAAAATCTACACTGAATGGAATGCGCTGGACGAAGTGACTGAATACAGGTCAAAACTGCTGAACAGCGGCACAGACCCGCAATTCCCGTCCTGCGAAACCACCCAATAATCCAAAACTGACTCGATCAAGCCCCCATGACCATCCGGCCATGGGGGCTTTGTCATGGGATATCAACCCCACTGAAATTCAATTCGAGTCGTCCCCTTGCTCCTTTCTGCTGCAAACACGGTCACGGCGTTGAACATTCGAGACCAGAACCGTCAATACCGAATAGGATCATCAAGATACAACGAAAGCACCGCTGTATCGAGCACCTTCTGCATATGCTTCTCACCAGGGGCCAGGTATCCCACAAAGGTCAACATGCCTTTGCGGGTGTACACGATATAGGTCAGACCAAGGAGTGCATGTTTCCCCCGTCCGATGGTTGTCTCGATACGAAGAACCTTTTTCTCTTTGTAGTATGTGGCGTTTTTCAAGACCACACTATCCGCATCATCCGCCGAATCCAACGGGGATTGGCGCAATGATCGGACAATATAATTGTTGAAATTCGAAATGTCCGCAGGACGCATTTTCCGACCGGGTTTGACTTCCACCAAAAGACGGCACCCCTCTCCCAGCTCAGGAGTCATGTACCCGGCCACCCAATGGGATGTCAGCCCCTGTATAGGCAAGGGGCGGCACTGCTCTCCGGCACGTTCCAAATCACGGGACGACGCCACAGTCCATCCCTTTGGCAACCAAATTGTATAGCCTATATCTTTGTTATAATAAGGCAAAGAAGCAATGGCGGGCGAAACGCACACACTGAGCAGACACAGAACGGCAAGGACAAAAATTCGACGCATGGAGTTCCCCTGCTTCACGGTTGAGAAGCTGCTTGAGTAGGGGGAGACCCTATCTTGGAGACCTCAAAATAACAACCCCGAGCAAGGGACAAAAACCAGATTCTCCCCTTTTCATACACCCCGAAATCACGTACAGGATGGATATACATATATCCTATTTCGGAGGACGCCATGAAGAGTTACAAATGCATTGTCGAAGGCGAAGTGGCTGGCGGCCGTTTCCAATCCTGGGTTCGATCGGCGGCTGAAACTTTGGAACTGACCGGCTGGGTTCGCAACATCGCGGACAAAAAAGCGGAAATATTGGTTCAAGGCAATGTGGAGGCCTACGCCATTTTTCGCGAACAGCTCATGAACGAAGCCCCCATTGTCAATAAAGGCACCATTTCCTGTTCTGCGCTGGACTATGACAAAACATACACCACATTTGAAACACGGGGTTGATAGAGAAAAGGCCGGACTGCCTGTCCCCCTGTCACCCCCAAGGCCGTCGTGCGATTTCGCGATGGCCTTTTTCGTGCCTGAAGAATTCGATCAGATGCCATCCTTACACAACAAATCCGACGCTATCCCGAGCTTGCATCCAATGAACCCCTTGGTATAAGAAAAGGTTCTGTTCCGCCAAACATCGGAGACTCTGGAGAGACCGCACATGAGCGACACCAATATTCTGCTCGAATCGGGCACCAATGAACTCGAAATCGTCGAATTCTTTCTTGACGACAAACGCCCCAACAGCAAATACCGTGGATATTACGGCATCAACGTGGCCAAGGTCCTTGAAATTCTCCAGATGCCGGAACTCACGGAAATGCCGGACGTCACACACGAGGCGGTTCTGGGCGCCTTTAATCTGCGCAATGAAATCATTCCACTCATTGATCTGGCTCACTGGCTCGGCAAAGACCGGCTGCCATCCGAAGCACCCAAGGTCATTGTCACGGAATTCAATCGGACCAAAAGTGCCTTTCTGGTGTCCGGCGTGACTCGAATCCACCGGATCAACTGGCAGGAGGTGGAAGCCCCCACCAAGTACGTCTCATCGTTGACAGCCAATTCCATCACCGGCGTTGTCAAATTCACCAACCGGATCATTTTCATCCTGGACATGGAAAAAATATGCATGGAATTGAATCCCGATACGGTTCCTGTCACAGACGTCACCGACACCGTCAAACAACAACTTGCCCAAAAAAAGCCTCGATTGCTTCTGGCAGACGACTCGAATATGGCCCGAAAAATGATCGCCAAGATTCTGTCCGAATCAGGATTTCGCGTTCACACCGAAGAGAATGGCGAACAGGCGTGGCAGTACCTGCAAACCATCAAGGCCAAGGCTGAAAAAGATAGACAACCTGTGACCAACTCTATAAATGCGATAGTTTCCGACATTGAAATGCCTGCCATGGATGGACACAGCCTGACCAAAGCGATCAAGGAAGACCCCGTTCTCAAGGGATTGCCGGTTATCCTGTGTTCTTCGATCATTACGGAGACACTGCATCACAAAGGAATTGCCGTGGGGGCTGACGATCAAGTCTCCAAGGCCGAACTGGGGGAACTTGTCCCCAGAGTCTATAAACTGCTCGAACCGGGACGGCAGGCCTGAGACAGCCGACCCGAATGAGCGCACATACATGAAAGCAAAACTCGCAAAGAAATATTTCACCTATCTCGCCAAGCACTTCCCAATCATGTGTGCTTCGGGACTTTTCCCGCTGGTCCCTCCTGCTGTCGAATCGGCCAAATGGCTCGACCGACTGGATGACTTTTCCCAAAAAGGTCTCGCAAAGCACACAAATGCATTGCGGCGTTTCACGGACGATTTCCGTATTGCAGCCTCCAAGGCGGAGACGCCTGAAGGAGCGGCTCAGGCCGAAGCCTTTGCCCTGAACGCCAATGGCGTCCTCACGGAGCTGGACCGTATTCGTACCTGGGAAAAAGCACCCGAGATGTATCTGCATATCGCTTTTACCGGATTGGAACAGGCCGTCTGCTTTCCGGCAAAAAGTGAACGCATCCGACAAAAACGTTTTTTGAAACGTCTCAAAGAAGTCCCCCATCTGCTCGCCTGTGCACCAGCCAATATTGAAATGATAAGCGCAGCCAGCCGAGGCGAAGCACAGACCATCATCCGGGATTGTGCCCGGTATCTGACAGATCTGGGCAGCCAAACGCTCGGCCAGACCGGCAAGGCTCGCAAATTGCTGGATGAAGCATTGGTCAGTCTCAGGGACTATGACCGATTCGTCACCGCCTGCCCGGAAAATCCGGACGACCTTGGGCCGTCATTTTCGATCATGACCGAAAACGTCCTCGGGTCCACACGAAGCCCTGACGAGATCTATGCCATGGCCGAAGAGGAATATAACAACCGGCTGGCATCCCTCCGCTGGTTCGAATCCAAGATTGGCAAAGGAAAGACCTGGCGGGAACTCTACACCGAGTATCAGGGGCCGCCGACAGATGGCCTGGAAGCCATGGATCTCATTGTTCGCGAAATTCACCGACTGCGCGGGTTCATGCAGGAATCCTCCCTGGCAAAAGTTTTTGCCGACACGGGATTGCGCATCGATCCCCACCCGGTGCATCTGGCCTCCACCCTGCGGCCCATCCATCTCGAACCGGCCCTCGGCGCATGGGACAACGAACCGTCCCGCTGCCACGTCAGTGCCCAACTGTTTTCTGGCCGGGGGTTTCGGGACGACCCGACCCAGCTGGCCCGGGCCAGAAAGGAATTTCCTTTCATGACCGCCATGCAGACGTATCCGGGTCGTCATCTGCTCCACTCGCAGCGGCGAGCATTGGGAGACGCGCCAATGGCGCACATCACCAACCCGCTTTTCACGGCTGGATGGCTGGCCTTTGCCGAAAATCTCATGGATGAACTCGGCTATCTGGAAATGCCGCTTGATCGCCTGACACATCACAAGCGGGGACTCTGTCGCGCGGCTCTGGCCATGGTCGATGCCGGATTGGCACGCGGATCACTGGATCAGAACACCTGCCTCTCCATTCTGGAAAAAGCCGGTTTCTCACACGAAGAAGGGTTACATCACGTCAAAACGATTCGCCTGACCCCTGCCCGACGGGCCATGCCCATTCTGGGACTGTACGAAATCACGCGACTTCGAAAGAAATCCAGGATGGATCTCGGGACATTCTGTGCGGCACTCTTCGCCGAAGGACAGGTCTCGTTTGCCCGCATCGAAGAACGGGTGTGTGCGGCCAATCCTCGGGTTTCAAAGGAAGAAGATTAAAGGGCGGAGAAATTTCCGATTTCTGAAAGATTGCTGACACGGGTGATCTTGACCCGTTCGGACAAGGCCTCGATCCGTTCGAGATTCTTCAGGAATGCGGCGGTCAAATGCGAATCCAACCGACCGGCTTCAGCATCCTTTTCCAGAATCTTGACCGCTTCGCTGCGGGTGTATGCGGGCTTGTAATGTCGCTCCTGCGTCACGGCGTCATAGATATCGACAATGGCCATCATGCGACTTTGCACGATGATTTCGTCCCCTTTCAGACCGTCCGGATACCCCGATCCGTCGAGCCGCTCATGATGTTGCCGGATAATGGTCAGCATGTTGCCATAGTTGCCGTGCATGGGGATGTGCTGAAGGATGCGTTCACTCTCAGCCGGATGACGTTGAATCTCCTTGCGCTCCTCGGTCGTCAGGTTGCCGTAACGCAACAGCAGATGTTCCAATTCATCCTCATAAAGATACGGGAGATGCGTTCCGCCCTCACGAAGCACGGTGGTCCCCAGCTCCCTGACAAACTCCAGATCAGCGTCGGCCGGTGTCATGGCCTTGTTCACGGAACTGACGACTGCAAACGCAGACGCCCAATCAAAATCACTGCACTGGCTGAAAAGCTGAAAACGGGCCTTGATGACATCCATGCGACGCTCGCTCAACCGCGTCCGTTTGGTCAGGACATCCTCTTTGATGCCGATCTTGCCCACATCGTGCAATATACCGGCATAATACAATTCTCTGAGATCTTCATCCGAGAAGATCATCCCGGCGTAATCCCCTTTCTCGTTCAGCACATGGGCAAATGCGACCACCAGATGCGCCACGCGTTGCGAATGACCGGCAGTAAACGGATCACGGGAATCAATGGCTTCGGCCAAAGCTTGCAGGATCGCATTCATCAGCTTCTGCACCCCTTCGAAATTGAAGGAGTTACTCACGGAAATTCCGGCGACCGAGGCCAGAGTGGACAGACTCCGTCTGTGGGAAGCCTCGAACAGCCCCTTGTTTTCCGAAGCCAGAATAAGCAACCCTTCGCATCGATTGGGTGAAGCGATCGGAATCAGAATCATGGACCCGAGGTCGGGAAGCTCTCCCGCCCATCGCGAATCCTTGTCCAGATCGTTGATGATCTCGCCTCGTCCGGTCTCCGCCACTTCTATGAAAAGATCACTGTCGGCCATCGGTTGCAGATTGGACCCGAAGGGAAATCCGTATTGAACGGCCAGTCGATATTGTCTGGACCCCGGTTCCAAAAGAAAAATCATGCCCAATTCACCAGGATAATTTTCCCGACGGCATTCGTCGATCAAGGCACGAACCACGTCCCGCATGACCAGAGAGGTATTGATGTTCGGAACAGACCGATGCAGCAACGCCAATTCGCGATACTTGGACAGCGCTTCCTCGGCAATGGAACGCCGGGCCTGCTCCATGTCGATCAATTCCTGAATCGAGTATCCGATGAAATTCAGCAGACGGGTGCATTCATCCGACGAAGCCATGTCCTCGCACCGCAAGACCACTTTCCCGCTATGGATGTCATCGAATTGAATGGGGGTTGAAAAGGTGTTGGGAAGGTCCGCTCCGAATCCGTCAAAGGAATCCGTCCCCTCCACGATGACGACTTCACCTTCATAGGTGATGGCCAGGGGGCTTTTGCCTCCCGCCAGTTCATGCGCCCTGCGGAGGATGTTTCGCAAAACGCCAGGGCGAATATATTTCTTGAGCGGTGTCATGCAGTCAAAAAAACGGTTTACAGGTCCAGAGCTTCCTTGGAGACCCTGAGAATTTCATCAGGATCAAATGGCTTTGTCATGTACATCAGCGCGCCAAGCTCCATCCCCTGCTTGCGATCAACTTCCTGCCCCTTGGCAGTCAGCAAAATAATTTTAACACCTTGCAACGTCTCATCTTCTTTGACGACACTACAGACTTCATATCCGTTCATCTTGGGCATCATGATATCCAAAAAGACCAAATCTGGACGTTTTTTCTGTATGAAGTCCAACCCTTCCTCACCGTCAGACGCCGTGAACAGCTCGACTTCAAACTCGTCTTCAAGCTCTTCAAGCGTCTGTTCAAGCAACATTTTGATATGAACCTCGTCATCAACAATGAGGATCTTCTTGGCCATTATACCTCTCCTTCACAAGTCCGTTGGGGAAATATTCTACCCCAAAATGGCAGTTAACGTCTTCTTCATGCCATAAAAACAATAACTTTCGCAATTGTAATCATCAAGTCAGACAATTTTACTCACGAGTATAACTCGGGAGAATCACAATTGATACACCGGACAATTTCGTAAGTCTTTCCAAATTAATCGTCCCAGATTTCCGAGCAGGAATAAAAACCGTTCCCCGAAAATCACGTCCCCATTTCGCCCAAAAATCGACCTCGGAGACAAAAGAGATATCATCAGCACACATCAACGACAGGTCTTCGCCATGACAGTCCGCCCGTTGGCCAAGGACTATACACGGCTTGCACACACGCCGACGACCAAGCAGGTTCCGTGCGGCTTCAAGAAGTCGCGTCTCATCAACAGGCTTGGTCAAGGCCATGTCCCCGCCGTTGTCCTCCTCACCACTCAACGCCGTGATGACAAGAATGGGAATCCCCTGTGTCACAGGATCACTTCGCAAACTTTTTATGGCTTCACGACCATCCATAAGCGGCATCATGATATCCATGGTCACGAGATCGGGCGTCAATTCCCGAGCCAGACGGACCGCATCTTCACCATTGGTGGCAAAACAGACCTGAAAACCATTTGACTCGAATATTTCTCCCAAAAACCGCACGAGTACGGCATCGTCATCCACCACCAAAATCTTGGGCGATTGCTCCGACGACGAAAAGGAATTCTTCCCGCCTCCCCCTCCTTCAGGGGACGCAGGCTCTGATCTCTGTCCAACCCGATCAGATGCAAGGCAGTGAGTCGTTTCTGCCAAAACAGCAGCCCCGGACATATTTGATGGCAAGAGGCAATGGAAAGAACTGCCTTCTCCGGGCGTGCTCTCGGCCCAAATTCGGCCGCCATGGCGCTCCACAATCCGCCGACAGATCGGCAGTCCTAGCCCCGTGCCTTCGGGCTTGCCGGTCAATGTATCCCCCACCTGCTTGAATTTGGCAAACACGGTTTCCAGATCATCCAGCTCGATTCCCGGCCCACGGTCCTTCACGAACAATTCCTGATACTCGCCATCGCTCTTGATGCCACAGATAATCGGGCTTTCATCGGAGAACTTGATCGCATTGGCAAGCAGATTGACCACCACCTGCACAAGTCGGCCATAATCGCCATACACCGGCGGCAAGCCCGCTTCCACATACAATTCAACGGCCAACCCTTTGGCCTTCCACAGCCCCTTGGTCGAATTCCGCGACTGGACGAGCACGTCCCCCATGGACACGTCACTGTCCCGCCACGCGATTTCCCCGGCCTCCATGCGAGCGATATCCAGCACATCGTTGATGAGCTCCGTCAGCCGTTCCGCTTCGGAAACAATGATCTCCATGTTGCCCCGGACCTGCTTGATGGGCTTGCTCACACTGGATTCATCCGCCAGCAAAGGAAAAATCGCCTGCTCCAGTTTTTTCCTGATGATCTTTGAAAATCCGAGCACCGACGTCATGGGAGTCCGCAATTCATGGGAGACCGTGGAAATGAAATCCGTCTTGAGCTGATCCAGTTCCTTTTCCCTCGTGATGTCGCGAACGAGAACCACCCCGCCCAGGCATTGCGTCACCGGCTCGGACACGACAACGGACGAACTGATCGCCTTGCCTATCCGTCCCCGAGACAAAGGCAACTCCGCGGAAACAATCTCCAACGAACATGTGCGCACCCCGGACAACATGCTCAGGACTTCGTCGGGAAAGACCTCGTCGATCTTTTGCCCACTGTAGTCCATATCTTCCAGATCAAAAAGCGCCCGCATGGCCGGGTTGACAACCGTGATCTCACCCGTCACGCCGACCACCAGCAAGCCGTCAGCCAGATTGTCCAGAATGGCGGACAGATAGGCCATATGATCGCGAAGTTCCCGGGTTGCCTTGTCAACCTCGCTGTTCATCTCGGTGAACAGCAGAGACAACTCCTGCCCCATGGACTGCATGGCACGGCCCAACAGATTCAGCTCATCCCTAGTTTGGATATCGATGGTTGCAGTGAAATCATGGGCCGCCAATTTCCGGGCATACTCGGTCAGTTGACGCAATGGCCGGGAAATCCGCCGGGTGGCGTAGTACAAAATTCCCACGCAGGCCCAGAAGGTCACGAACAACAAGAGTTGCATGTCCAAAATGGCCTTCCAGAAATATCCCACGACCAAATCCTTATCCATGCCCACGTGCACGTATCCGGCCACGCCAGCCAGGACCGGCACACAGATATCGATCACCCTGCCGAACGAACCGATCTTCAATTCCGGGAGAATCTGGAGCTGTTTTGACGAAGGCAGCGACCGAAGTCCCACGGGAACTTCCGGAACAAAAGTGTGCGACACGATGGTCCCTTCGGAATCAGCCACAAAGACATAGGCCACACCCTCTATGGAAAGGTACTGATCGATCATGGATTGCGTGGTGGCGGCGTCGCGATCAAGAAGGATTTCCTGACTGGAACTGGCAATGGCCGTGGCGATGGCAGCCCCTTTGCTCGTGTACTCACGAATCAACCGGTCATAAAGGGTATACGCCGTCAATGCGGAAGTGAGCACGGAAATACACCCAAACAGACAAAAGGCAAGAAGCCCCATTTTCTTGAAAAGGGACATCCCTGTTATTTGTGCCATGCGTGCCACAGCTCCTCGTTGATGGGGACCAATCGGCCATTGCTCACTGTCGTGAAATAAATCGTTTCCACCCCCTGCCGCAACTCATCACGCAATAACCTGGTAAGGCAGGTCTCCCGGTCCACGGCATTCATGAACGCGTCGGTCCATCGTATCCCATGTGCCGAAACCTCGGTGTATGCCGCGAGAATGTGCGCCATGGCCCGGGCATTGAGAAAGCCTTCGAAACTGATGGAACTGTATTCATAAAGGGGACACGGCTCATCGGTCACCTGCGAAGGAGGCGGCGCAAATCGATCCATGCACGCCCGATACTCTTGAACAAGGGGCTGGCTGGTATCCGCATAATCGGGAACAACCTGTGTGTTCACGAGATTGTCCGTGTACACCGCACCGCGTTCCGCCTCGGCCTTTTGCAACAAGGACACAAGATGTTCACTGCTCACGAACGAAATATTGGCAATGGGAACGTCAAGCCCGTTATCCCGGGCATCACGGATAAAAGCGGCACACGCGGCATATGAACCAATGGATAAAATGGCGTCGGGATTGGACCGCATGAGGATATCCACCTGCCGTTGCATGGAGTCCTCGAATTTCGCTCCCCGCCGATAGGTGGCCTCTCCCACCAGCGTTCGCCCGGATTTGGCCAGGGCCTTTTGCGCCCCATCCCAGCCGCTCCGCCCATAGGCATCGGCCTGATAGAAAACGGCAAGCCGCATCCGGCCAATGGCCATGAATTTTTCAACCAGCCCGTCGAGTTCACTCACATATGAAGGACGCAGATTGTACACCGAGTCCCTGTACGGTTGCCTCCGTTGTGCCTCCGCTCCGGTAAACGGAAAAAACAGCAACTTCTGATGCTGCTCATACCCCTTTATCAATGGCAGGACCCTGGTCACTGTTGGCGTTCCCACATAATTGAAAAGACACAGGATATCGTCATCTTCAAGGAACTTGATCGTATTCTCGACAGCCGGGGTGGGTTGGTACCCATCATCCAGGGAAACAATCTCGACCCGCCTTCCGTCAATTCCCCCGCCTTCATTCAAAAACGAGAAGTATGCCATCGCCCCTCTGTACAGCTCGACACCCACCCCTCGACTCGGCCCGGTGAATCCGGCAGACATCCCCAACCGATAGGGTGCTCCAGCCCAAACAGTCGCACTTCCGACCGGAATCGTCAGCAACCCCGAAACAAGGCAAAAAACAACCCACATACAACGAATTCTTTGCACGACAACCCAACTAACTGTAATCATTACTATTTACCGCAACAGACTCTAAAATAGAGAATGACAATATCAGCATGCTAGCCCGTTGAAAAGATTATTATAATTAAAAACCATTCTTCACTTTCGCATCCACCCCGCATCATCACAGGGACGGCTTTTCCAAACTTGCCAAGGCCAGTCATGTACAGTAATTCAACAACCGCGCATGAAAGACCCGGTTTTTCGGGACAGGCCCGTCATGGGAATGCGCCTCACGACGAAAACCATCCATCAGGAGTATATGACCGCCATGTGTGGTATCGCCAGTTTTCTCAGCAACAGACAATGGTTAAAGACGCCGGACACCAACTGGCTCACGGAACTCGAAACGGCTTTTGCCGAGGTAAACGGGTGTTCCGATCTCATGCAGGCCAGCGCACCGCTGGATGTCCTGGCCGACCATTTTTATGATCTCATGGCCTTTGGCCTCCATATGCAATTGATCCGGGACCAACGCACCCTCGCCTCTCTCACTTCGATATGCGACATGGTCCGCAATCTTCGCAACGCCGCGGCCGTCAAGCTGGAGCAGGGACCACGCACAGATGCGCTTGAAGGATTGCACGAGACCCTGGACGACTACCTCTGGCAGATCGACCGGGAAGTGTTGGGCAACATGCAGGATACCGTGGCCCTCATGCCGCAGGATATCGCCAAGGACGTCGAAGCCCGGGATCGCCATTTTCTGGCCTGGGGCACCGAACAGGTCCTTCAATCCATTGACAAACTGGAAGTCCGTGGACGGGATTCTGCCGGTATTGCCGTGGCCTTCATCCTGCCCGAGGGAATCGACCCGGAACAGGCATTGACTCCCGCACAAAAAACCGAACTGGAAACCCGGAGTTCCATCCACAACGCCGACACCCGGCAAGTGCTGGTCCGCACACTCCCTGATGGCCGAATCGCATGCCGCTTCCTCTACAAGGTCGCCCAGCTTGTCGGCCAACTCGGAGACAACGGCGCAGCCCTCCGAGCGGCCATCGTCAACGACGATCTGCTCTGGGACATGGCCCGGGGGTTGGAAACACTCAACATCATTGCCCATACCAGATGGGCGTCCAACGGCATCATTTCGGTTCCGAATTGCCACCCGGTTGACGGGCTGATCGAAGGCGACGTGTCCACGGGATTGGAAAAAACCATGTTCGTCCTGAACGGCGACGTGGACAATTACCGGACACTGGTCGAGGAATCCGTGACCAGCAAAGGCGCGTTCATTCCGCCCGTCATCTCCACCGACGCCAAGATTCTCCCGGTCCTTTTCCATTTGGGTGTCACGGAAGACGGCGACGCCGAAACCCGTTTTCGCAACGTACTGAAACAATGTGAAGGCTCGCTGGCCGTGGTCATGCAGAACCTCAGCGACTTCGACTCTCAATTCCTGGCGCAGAAAGGCTCTGGTCAGTCCTTCAACGTCGGGCACACCCGGGACGGTTGGCTGGTGGCTTCCGAAGCATACGGCATGGCTGCCCGCGCCCGCAGTTCCTACCCCAT
Organism: Pseudodesulfovibrio sp. JC047; assembly: GCF_010468615.1. Classification (NCBI taxonomy): domain Bacteria; kingdom Pseudomonadati; phylum Thermodesulfobacteriota; class Desulfovibrionia; order Desulfovibrionales; family Desulfovibrionaceae; genus Pseudodesulfovibrio; species Pseudodesulfovibrio sp. JC047. The sequence continues at coordinate 122,318 of NZ_WUEH01000004.1, forward strand.
CGCGGTCCACCAGCAGGGCGGGGTTTCAGTCATCCTGCGCGACACTGATCCCGCTGACCGTGCTCCTGTCGCCCGTTTTCTCGATTCCGGTGACACCGTTGAATTGACCGAAGAAAAAATCGAAATCTTTTCCCGAGACATCTTCCGGGGCAAGTATACGCATTACATTGAAAAGGAGATTCACGAAGCTTCGAACTCGGTCCGCAACACCCTGCACGGAAAATACCTCAGAAAAGGGACTACCATTGAATTCCTGCCTGAAGGATTTGGGAATGGTCCTGATCTGATCAAACGCTTCAAGGATACAACCACGCCCATCAAACGCATCATCTGCGTGGGACAGGGCACCGCAGCCGTGGCAGCCATGGCAGTGGGCCAACTTCTGCGCCGAACCCTGGCCGGGACCGGGCTGTCCGTCGAGTCGTACACCGGCTCGGAACTGATCGGGTTCATGGGCAAGGATCGAATGGATGACGTTTTCCTGATTCCGGTCTCCCAAAGTGGCACCACCACAGACACCAATCGGGTCGTGGACCTGTGCCGGGATCAAGGCGCGTGGGTCAACTGCATTGTCAACCGCCGCAACTCTCCGCTGGTCCTGAAATCAGATTCGTATATCTACACATCAAATGGCCGCGATGTGGAAATGGCCGTGGCATCCACCAAGGCGTTCTATTCACAGATCGCAGCGGGCAAACTGCTTTCCCTATGGCTGGCTGACATCCTCAAAACCATGGATGCCGACGCCATTCTCACCGAGATCGAGGCGCTGGAATCCCTGCCTGACAAAATCGATCAGGTACTTGCCACCAAGGATGCCATTGGCGAAGTGGCAAAAAAATATGCCCCGGTTCATCGATACTGGGCCTTGGTCGGCAACGGCGCAAACTGTGTTGCAGCACAGGAAATCCGTATCAAGCTCTCGGAGCTGTGTTACAAATCCATTCCCTGCGACGTGACCGAAGACAAGAAACACATCGACCTGTCCACTGAGCCACTCACCTTGGTCATGGCCTCTGACCTTCCGGAAATGGTGGCCATGGACACCGTCAAGGAGACAACCATCTTCAAGGCGCACAATGGCTCACCCATTGTGTTCTGTGCCGAGGACGAAACCCGATTCGACGACGTTGCCGAAGCCACCATCAAGGTACCACGTATCGGCGGTGGCTTGAACTTTGTCCTTGAAACCGTGGCCGGACACTGGTGGGGCGTGATGGCGGCCAAGGCGATCGACGCCCACGCCGAACCATTCCGCAATGCCCGAGTGATGATTGGAGACATGATCGCACAGCCCGACACATGGGATCGCAAGACCCTGCTTGTCCAGCTCAACAAATGCATTGATCGCATTGCCTCTGGCGCCACGGACTCGGCCTTGCCCGCCCGTGTGACCGCCGGACTGGCCAACTACATGCTCTGGCTGGTCAATCAGTCCGCCGACATCCTGATCTCCGAAGCCCGTCTGGCTGATCTCCTGACAGTCCTCAACAAGGCCATCGAAGAAATGACCCGTCCCATCGACACCATTCGCCATCAGGCCAAAACCGTCACCGTCGGCATCAGCAGGCCGCAAGGATAACCGCTGGTGTGGGAGAGTAATAAAGTTTTTAAGTGAGTAATAAAGTTGTTAAATAGAGCCGCTTCCGGCGTTCCTGAAAATGGACACTGCCAGAAGCGGCTTTTCTTTGGTCACAAAGCCCTCCCTACAAACAGGGGGCAACAAAGGCTTTCCTATTTGAGATCGGCAGTCTTGTCCTTGACGTCCTGTTGCTTCTCATCGTCAAGAACACCATATCTGATCCGACCACTCAGGGTTTCGAAATCAATCTTCTTCACATCAATCTGCCGGACCCGACGGTTGTGTTGCGTGTGATAATTCAACACCATATCCGTCAAGTTCCACGCACTTGTCCAAATAGTCGTACTCCGCATCAAATCGGTATTCTGCTGTTCACTGGCCCCTTCTCCTCCATCAGGCCCCACTGGCAGATTGAAATTATCCAGAATTCTGAACACTTCATACACGGTTTCCGCAGCGGTCGCAGTCTTGCGGGCCGTCTGTGTCCAGGCCACTGCTCGAATGAAACGAGAAGGCGGCGTATTGTCACCGGGCAAACCGATCATGCCCGACCCCGCGCCGACGGGTGAAAAAGAAAGACCATCCATCTTCTTTGGTTCGACCGAATACATCGAGAGATTCAAAAAGTTATTCAGGTTCGTGACATGCCAATCATAAGTCGGCGCATTGGTGATGACACCAAGGGGCGCGTCAAATATCATCAGCTTGCCCTTCTCATACTCGATCACAATCGCCTTTCCCGTTGTGTCAACGACCATCCAATGCGCCTGAATAATCAAGTTGATGGCCTTTTCAACAACACCAACAACCTCGACATCCTTCATGCCTTCCTTGACTTCATCAACGGACGCAAAACGCCCCAATATGTAATTGGTCACTTCCTGACTCGAAATGCACTTCCTGGCGTTGCGCTTGGTGTATTCGGGATACACCGCGTATCCGGGATGGTAAAACATGCCGCACGCCAACCCTTTTTCATTCATCCCATCGGAAAGAAGATCTTTTCCAATCATGTCAAGACCAACAATTCCGTACTTGGTGGTATACTCCTTACCAGGCTTGCCATCGGGCGTTAACGCCTTGAAGCTGTAGCCTCGAGGCACGACGGAAACCCGCGAATGCAAATCAAACGCACCCCATTCCATACTCCTGCCGTAAACAACCCCATTATCCTCGGCAATCAACCTGATCCCTGTACACGCATCAGCACTGACAGCAGCAATTCCGAATGTTATCGTACACAGTAACACTCCCATCAAGGCCTTGAAATTCATTCTATTCCTCCATTCAAAGGGTTAACCGTCCCATCCTGTGCGGCCTTCTCCTCACTGCGTGCCCCGAGACGAAACATGGCACGCTTTCAAACATCAGCTCCGTCAAAAACAGGCGACACACCCACCGACGAGCCTGCCACACAAAAACACCTGGCATCATTAGGATATCAGTCCTTGCCTCCAAGCGAGCAGCCCAAGCACTTATTTAATACATCATTATACATAAAAAAAGAATGGCCGATTGAAATTGAATCCATTATCAGATAACTCTCTTCCCAAATAAGGGAGCAATGCACACGAGGCTTCATCCCTTGCCACAACACAAATGAAAGAAGTCATCCACATTTGACGACACGGACACCCACGGAGTCACCATGAAATGCACGACCGGATTGCTCAGACACCTGTTCCTCCTTGCTGCCCTTTTGCTTTTTCCCGTGGCAGCGCACGGAGAATCCAACGAGGCCCTTGCCAAGAAACTCGCAAACCCCGTTGCCAACATGATAAGCGTGCCCATTCAGATCAACTTCGACGACAACCGTGGGCCGAACAAGGATGGAGAGCGGTGGACAACCAACATCCAACCGGTCATTCCCGTGGAGTTGAGTGAAGAATGGAATCTGATTTCCAGAACCATCATTCCGATCATTCATCAGGATGCGGTCAACCCCGGCACGGGCGGTCAGTCAGGCGTGGGCGATCTGGTGCAGAGCTTCTTTTTCTCCCCGGCAGCCCCCACTGAGACTGGATGGATATGGGGTGCCGGACCGGTATTCCTCTTGCCCACCGGTTCCAATGATTCCATCACGGCAGACAAATGGGGATTGGGCCCGACAGGGGTTGCACTGAAACAGGCTGGCCCATGGACATTTGGAGGATTGTTCAATCATGTGTGGTCATTTGCCGGAAATGATGACCGCGACGGAATCAATGCAACGTATCTTCAGCCATTTGTGGCCTATACGACACCTGAAGCCTGGACGTTTGCACTGAATACGGAAAGCACCTATGACTGGAAAAACCACTACAGCACCATTCCCATCAATCTGACGGCCTCGAAAATGACGGAAATCATGGGGCAAAAAATCAGTGTAGGAGCCGGCATTCGCCAATGGCTCGATTCGCCGGAGAATGGTCCCAAGGGCACGGGCTTTCGGTTCACTTTCACCTTCATTTTTCCCAAATAGCAGCAAACTCGCATTTCCAAAGGGGGAACAAAACTATTCCCCCTTCCTGAGTCGCTCTCACCAATACCTTCTTCACTGAATGCCGACTTGCACCGTCCGTTTCAAGTCGGCAAAAATCTGTTGTTGGGCAGACATCATTTTCTGAGCACGGATAACACCAGTCAACGCTCGTTCGAGCAGCACACCTGCGTTCCACTCTTCCAACGGCTCAACAACGATCCCCAAAACACCATCATATGCCGTCCGCTGACAAGAGATGCGGAACATGCCGGGTTAAAACAAACACACTTCGTCCGCACACACAGCCACACACCGCGTATGAACAGACAAAAAACCGCTGAACGTCAGCCCATTCGACATGTAATATTGTGTATATAAATGTGTCCTTATTTGTATACAATTTACAACATACTGAAATTATTGATTCTATAGACGATAAAAAAGCAGCAACCCTCTTGACACAAACAGAACGATGGCATACATAGTTGTATACAAAGTTTGAAGTTGGCCATGGAAAACTGCTGTATTGGAACCGTGAATGAAGATTGACAGGTATTTAATCAACCAAGGTGTTTTCATCTGAAAAATACGTCATGTACACCGTATGAATATGGGGTTTTCTTGAATACGTCGCGATGACGTGTTCAAAAAAACCGTTCAAAAGGGCACACGACTTCGGATGAAAAACATCGACATGGAGACTGGTATGAGTTCGGACGTATTCAAACCAAAATTATGGACCGCTGGCGACTGGAACGCCTTTTTCGGCCTGTTTACAAACATCTTGCTGAACGTACTCGTTTTGACAGGATTGTCCTTAGGCGTGGTCAACCTGCCTGAAGACACTGTTTTCGGCAGGATTCTCCCGGCCCTTGGCGTTGCCCTCCCTCTGGGTAACCTGTTCTACGCCTATCTCGCGTATAAAAAAGCCTCTCGTGAGAAACGAGAGGACGTGGCGGCATTACCATATGGTCCCAGTGTTCCCCATATGTTCATCGTCGTCTTTCTGGTCATGCTGCCCACGTACCTGAAGACCAACGATGCCATTTTAGCTTGGCAGCTCGGTCTGGTTTGGGCGCTTATCATCGGCATCATTGTCCTGATCGGTGCCTTTGTCGGCCCGGCTATCAGAAAATACACCCCTCGCGCAGCCATGCTCGGCACGCTGGCCGGTGTTTCACTGACGTTCATTTCCCTCCGCCCCGCTTTCCAAATGTGGGAAGTACCGTGGATCGGACTCGTCTGTTTCGGCATCATCCTGCTCGCCTGGGTGGGTAATGTGCGTATGCCATTCGGTATTCCCGGTGGTTTGGCCGCTGTTCTCGTTGGCACGGTTGCCGCATGGACCGGCGTCTTCCTGGGACAGACTGATCTGATGGAACCCTCTGCCGTTGGACACGCCCTCAGCCAGTTCAACCTGTATCTGCCGACCTTCTCGGGTGATGTTTTCGCCATCGCTCCCGGACAGGTCTGGCCACTCCTGGTCACTGCCATCCCCCTTGGCATCTACAACTTCACCGAAGGCATCAACAACGTGGAATCCGCAGCTGCTGCCGGTGACGACTATGACCTGCGGTCCGTCCTGTTGGCCGATGGTCTGGGTGCCGTCTTTGGCGCCTTCATGGGATCCCCCTTCCCCCCGGCCGTGTACATTGGTCATCCGGGTTGGAAAGCCGTCGGTGGCCGTATCGGCTATTCGCTGGCAACCGGCTCCTGCATTGCCATCGTCTGTTTCTTCGGTCTGGTCGCTCTGTTGCTCTCCGTCATTCCTCTGGTCGCAATCCTGCCGATCCTGTTGTTCATCGGGCTGGTGATCGGTGCCCAGGCGTTTCAGGCCACCCCCAAGGCCCACGCCCCGGCAATCATTCTGGCGATCATTCCAAGTATCGCCGAATGGGCCAAATCCCAGATTGACGGTTCCCTGACCTCGGTCGGCACGAATGCCGTCTCAGTCGGTTTCGACAAGCTGTCCCAAGCCAACGTACTGTACCAAGGCGTTGAAAGCCTCGGTGGCGGTTCGGTCCTGGCCGGACTGATGCTCGGTGCCATTGCGGTTTTCATCATCGAACACCGCTTCAACTGGGCCGCAGTCTATTCCGCCGTCGCCGCACTACTTGCCTTCTTCGGCTTCATCCATGGTTCCCAGCTCGCCATCAACCCCAGCCCGGGAGTGACCGCCGGATACGCAGTCATCGCCCTGTTGCTCGCCTATATGAGTTGGAAACAAGAAGGTCCAAGCGACTGGACCCCTGTTGATAAAGATTAATCGCTAAGTCCCTACCGAACCTCCAGGGGGTGGCTCCGGCCACCCCCGCCCCCTCGGCTCGGACACAGGAATAAATGAGAAAAAAAATGAAAGAACTGTTTGTTAATGGTACGTTGATGCGTGGACTTGAACTCCACTCCAATCTGAGTGACGCCGAATTCATCGGAGAATTCAAAACGGCCCCGTGTTATCGTCTGTACTCCATCGATGACATCCATCCCGGCATGTACGAAATCGCTTCGGACGAAACCAACGGTGTTTCAGTCGCTGGTGAAATCTACCGCATGAGTGACGAATGTTGGGCCAAGGTCGAATCCGGCGAACCGCCGTATCTGTACTGTGGTCCCGTCAAATTGGATGACGGCCGGACCGTGGATGGTATCCTGTTTCCCCGTGAAAAGGCCGAAGGCATCCACAAGGATATCTCCGATCTCGGGGATTGGCGCATCTACGAAGCATCAAAAGCATAATATACAAACATCGAGGATATCATGACACAGATTTTGACCGCTGAACCATACGGATTGGAATTCGACCCGGAACGGACTGCACTGCTGATTATCGACATGCAGCGTGATTTCCTGGAGCCTGGCGGCTTTGGCGAATCCCTTGGCAACGATGTTTCCCTGCTGCGCACAGCCATCGAACCCACCAAGAACATTCTGGAAAAAGCCCGTGAAAAAGGGATGTTCGTCATCCATACCCGTGAAGGTCATGCCCAGCATCTGGCAGACCTGCCCCCCTCCAAGAAACGTCGTGGCAACCCGGCCGTCAGCATTGGCGACCAGGGTCCCATGGGCCGTATTCTGACCCGGGGAGAAGACGGACATGACATCATTCCCGAACTGTACCCCACCAAGGATGAGCCGATCATCGACAAACCCGGTAAAAATGCATTCTGGTCCACTGATCTGGACTTGATTCTGCGCAACCGGAACATCGAAACCCTAATCGTGTGCGGCGTGACCACTGAAGTCTGCGTCCACACCACCGTGCGAGAAGCCAATGACCGTGGCTATGAATGCGCCGTGGTTTCCGATGCGACAGGTTCCTACTTCCCTGAATTCCAGCGCGTTGGCCTGGACATGATAAAAGCCCAAGGCGGCCTTTTCGGCTGGGTCACAACCAGTGAAAACGTCGTAGACGCCTTGAAATAGACCCCTGAGGGAGGAGAGCAATCTCCTCCCGCCTTTGAGACAGAACCGGAGACGTTCATATGATCGTTGGCGTAGGCAGACAATTCCTCGGCACCTGGACCGGAGTTATTCACGGCGTATTCACCCACTCGGTGAACCTGCGCGTGACCACCCTCGGAATCCCTGCCATGCTGACTTTGCTGAGTTCTGACGACAACATGGGCGAACGATGTCTGGCCGTTTCCGAAACAACGGCACAGTCACTCTTCCCCAAACTGGTTCCCGGCATGGATGTCTCGTGCACCCCGCACAGGCTTTCTTTTTCCCGGTCGGAGATTCCACCGCTCGACGTGGCCAGCCACACGGCCACGGCATGGTATTCCCCGGCTGCTCCAAGGCTTGAATCGCACAGAGAAGCCGCATTGAGAAACACGCTCAAAGCCGTCTGGGACACATTTCAGGCCGTTGAATCCCGACTGGATTCACTGCGATTTCGCCCCATCATCCTCGCTCATTTCGACACATTCATCGCCAAGCTTGTGCATGGTGATCCGTGTCCTGAAGAAACTTTGAGGAAGTTAATCGGGGCCGGTCCCGGCCTGACCCCTTCCGGCGACGACATGCTCGTCGGCCTGCTGTGTGCGTTGCACGGACTTCGACATCCGCTCTTTGAATCGCTGCACGATCCGGTCTCCCGATTGCTCGGGTCCACGACATTCGTCAGCCAATCAATGGTGGATGAAGCCCTTGGTGGCACTTTTTACCGACCACTTGCAGAACTCCGATACGCCATCATGGCTGGAGAGCCTCTGCAAAAAGTCAATAAAGCTCTCGACCGGGCTGTATGTTTCGGAGCCAGTTCAGGCTGCGATGGGACACGCGGACTCCTGCTGGGGCTTCAGTATTTCCATATCACCGTTTCACACCCCGAACACGTGTTCGGGGGACAACCTGCCGACACGCACCGTGTTGGTTGCTAGAAGGATCTCTCGTGAAAACAGACATTCAAATTCATCAAAACATTTATCAGGATTCCGTCGCGCTGATGCGCATTTCCGCCGGAATCACGGCACTTCCCGGTATCGAGGAAGCCTCGGCCCTCATGGGCACCCCCGCCAACATGGATCTGTTGATCCAAAGCGGTCTCCTGGCCCAGGCTCCCGAGGTCAAACCCAGCGATCTGGTGTTGGTCATCAAGGGAGAAGAAGACGCCCTGCCTGAAGCCTTTGCTTCAGCGGCCGATGCCCTGACTCCCAAGGACACTCAGGGTGGATCATCCGAACTGTTGCCCCCGATCTCCCTTTTGGGCACATTGGCTGAAAATCCCGACGCCAATCTGGCCCTGATTTCCACACCGGGCGAATTTGCCGGAGCCGAAGCCCTGAAAGCGCTGAGCGCAGGACTCAATGTCATGCTCTTTTCCGACAACGTCCCTGTGGAACAGGAAATCGCATTAAAAAAGTACGCCTCAGCACATGACTTACTTGTCATGGGACCGGACTGCGGCACCGCGATCATTGGCGGCGCACCGCTGGCCTTTGCCAACGTGGTTCGACAAGGGTCCATTGGTGTTGTCGGTGCTTCCGGCACAGGCATCCAACAGGTCACCTGCCTCATCGACCAGATGGACCACGGCATCAGCCAGGCCATCGGCACTGGTGGACATGATCTGTCCCACGAAGTGGGCGGTCTGACCATGCTCTCCGGTATCAAGGCTTTGGCCGAAGATCCGCAGACCCGGGTGATCGTGCTGATTTCCAAGCCACCGGCAAAAGACGTCACCGAAAAGGTACTCGCAGCAGCAAACGCTGCCGGAAAACCCGTTGTGGTCAACTTTCTTGGCGCAGACGCATCCGAAGTTCATGGAGCCAACCTGCACCAGGTCGCCACACTTGAAGAGGCCGCCCATTGCGCCGTGGCTCTCGATTCGGAAAAAACCCCGTCCTTCACCAGTGCGACCCCGGACAACAAAGAACTTCAAAAACGTGCCAATGAACTGGCTGCATCCTTGCGCCCGGAACAAAAATATCTGCGCGGTTTGTACACCGGCGGTACCTTCTGCTTCGAGACCCAACTCCTGATGCAGGATCATTTGCCAGAGCTGTTTTCCAACGGTCCCACCGGCTCGGTCAAGGAATTGGAGTCCCCCTTCAAAAGTCAGGGACACACCGTGGTTGATCTGGGAGACGATGTCTTCACCCGAGGGAAACCCCATCCCATGATTGATCCGACCCCGCGCAACGAACGGGTGCTGCACGAAATCGGCGACCCCGAAACGGCAGTCATCTTGCTCGATGTCGTACTGGGCTACGGTTCTCACGAAGACCCGGCCGGAGCATTGGCACAGACGATTGCCCAGGCCAAGGAAACGGCAACCTCCTGCCCTGTTTTCATTGCTTCGGTCTGCGGCACCGAAGCCGATCCCCAGAATCTTGCTGAACAGCGCGCCAAACTCGAGGCGCAGGGCGTTGCGCTGTGTCCCACCAATGCCGAGGCCGCAGTCTTGGCTCTTCTTGTCGCCACTCGGAGCTAAATCATGAAAAATCTCATATCTGATACTACCAATGTCCTGAATGTCGGACTCCCCCGTTTCAGGGATGCGTTGTCATCGCAGGGTGTCCCGGTTTCCAACTGCACATGGCAGCCACCGGCAGGCGGCGAAGCCGACCGGGCCTGGAAGCTGGCAAAGACCCTGAGCAACCCGGCCATTGACGCAGCCAATAAAATCGCCTTTTCTCGCTATATGGAAGCCAATCCCGTGCTCGTGGGTGTCGGCACAGCGGGCAAGGATATTCCCGGAATGGACGGAAAACGCATCCTGCATTCCGGTCCGCCGATCGCGTGGGAAAACATGTGCGGTCCCCAGCAGGGAGCCGTCATGGGTGCCATTCTCTTCGAAGGATGGGCCACAACCCCGGAAGCGGCCGCAAAGATGGTTGAATCCGGAGATGTCACACTGGCCCCATGTCACCACCATCAGGCCGTTGGTCCCATGGCCGGCGTCATCAGCCCGTCCATGCCCGTCTGGATCGTGCGCAACGAAGCCCACGGCAATTATACCTATTGCAACTTCAATGAAGGACTGGGCAAGGTCCTGCGGTTTGGTGCATTCAGCAAGGAAGTGCTGGACCGTCTCCACTGGATGGCCGATGTCTTGGCCCCGGTGGTCAGCCAGGCCGTCAAACACATGGAGCCGCTGGAAATCAAACCGCTCATGGCCCAGGCCCTGCACATGGGCGATGAAGTCCACAACCGGAACGCCGCTGCGACCTCCATGTTTTTCCGCAAGCTGGCCCCGGCTGCGCTCAAATCCGACATGGACCCGGCCAAAATCGCCGAGGCCTTGACCTTCATCGCCGGAAACGACCACTTCTTCCTGAACCTGTCCATGGCGTCCTGCAAATCCATGATGGATGCCGCCGCCGGAGTCGAAAATTCCAGCATGGTCATCTGCATGGCCAGAAATGGCGTTGAATTTGGTGTCCGGATTTCCGCATTCCCCGACACCTGGTTCACTGCCGACGCTCCCATGGTCGATGGACTCTTCTTCCCGGGCTACGGCAAGGAAGACGCTGCTGCCGACCTCGGCGACAGTGCCATTACCGAAACAGCCGGTGTCGGCGGATTCGCCATGGCAGCGGCTCCAGCCATTGTCCAGTTCGTGGGCGGTACCGTGGCCGACGCGGTCAAGAACTCCCGGACCATGCAACGCATTACGGTGGGACGCAACGGCGCGTTCACCCTGCCCCTGCTCGATTTCGGCGGCTCTGCTGCGGGTATCGACTGCCGCAAGGTCGTGGACACCGGCATTCAGCCGATCATCAACACCGGCATCGCTCATAAAGAAGCGGGTATCGGCCAGATCGGCGCAGGATTGACCGCCGCTCCCATGGACTGCTTTACCCAGGCCATCGACATGCTCGATGCCCGGCTCTCCAAATAACCACGGGAATATTCATGAAAAAAAACAAACTGGCGGTTGTCGCCATTGGTGGCAACGCCCTGATCCCGGACGCACAGAACTTGTCCCTTGAGAATCAGTACGAAATGGTTCGACAGATCGCCGTCCACATTGCGGACATGATCTCGCTGGGCTGGAATGTGGTCCTGACCCACGGCAACGGGCCACAGGTCGGATTCATCATGCGTCGGTCAGAACTCAGCCAAGAATCCGTGGCCAGCGTGCCCATGGACTACGCAGGAGCCGACATTCAAGGTGCCGTGGGATTCATGTTCTGCAAGGCATTACGCAACGAATTCCAGCGGCAAGGTATCACGCGTGAACCCATTGCGTTGGTCACTCAGACCTTGGTTGATCGCACCGACCCGGCATTCGCCAATCCCAGCAAGCCCATCGGCTCCTGGTATTCGCAAGAAGAAGCTGAAAGACTGGCCACGGAAAACGGCTGGAGCATTGTCGAAGACTCTGGACGCGGCTGGCGTCGAGTCGTGCCCTCGCCCGAGCCGGTCGCCATTGTCGAACAGAATTCCATCAACCAACTGGTCAAAGACGGATATCTCGTCGTTGCCCTGGGTGGTGGAGGAATTCCGGTCATCAAAAATGAAAACAACGAGTTGGAAGGCGTGGAAGCGGTCATCGACAAGGACTTCTCCTCCTCACTCCTGGCTCGGGAACTCGAAGCCGATCTGCTGTTGCTGCCCACCGGTGTGGACCAGGTCGCCCTGGGATTCAACACCCCGGACGAACGGTGGATAGAAACCATGAGTCTGGCCGAAGCCCGGGCCTATTGCGCGGCCGGAGAGTTTCCAAAAGGCAGCATGGAACCCAAGGTCACCGCACTGGCGGACTTTGTGGAATATCAGGGAGGAAGAGGTATCATCACCAGCCTTCCCCTCATGAGCAAGGCCTTGACAGGGACGGCTGGAACGCAGATAATTCCAGACTAACTTTAGGAAAAGGACACAATGGAAGAAAACACCCGCAACAGCAGCAATAAACCCGAAACCAAACGGAAAAAGGAGAACCTCAGCACCAAGATTCTCAAGACCCTCAGGGGTCGAATCTTGAACTGGGAATATCCTCCGAACAAACCATTGGTGGAAGAGTCCCTGTGCCGGGAATTCGGCGTCAGCCGGAGTCCGGTCCGGGAAGCCTTGCGCATGTTGGCGGCGGCAGGTTTTGCCGAGCGCATGGAAAACAGGACCTTTGTGGTCAAGCAGATTCACCCGGATGAAGTCCGTGAAATCTATGAACTCCGCAAGGCGCTTGAACTCTATGTCGTTGAACAACTTTGTGCCAGACAGGATATTGATGAGGGACTTGATCGGCTGCAACAGGAATGGGAAGAGTTCTGTGAAAAATGCATGGGAGATCCTCCACCGGATCACCATCAGGTCGCACGAAAGGACCAATCATTCCATGAAGGAATGGCCAAGATTCTCGGGAATCAGGCCATTTGGAAAACCCTCCATTCCTTCAGTGAACGCCTGTTGATCTTCCGGACACTGGATTTCCAGCATTCCGGTCGGTTGGAAACAACCTGCCAGCAGCATCTGGATATCATCGAGGCCATTCGCCAAGGTGATGTAACACGAGCCAGGGCCTATCTTCTGGACAATATCGAAGAAGGCCAGGACAATGCCAATGACAGTGTTCAAAAGGCGTTGCTCCAGTCCTATTATTAACCATAAGTCGTCTTCACCGAACAGCCGCCCGGACACATCTCCTGGCGGCTGTTTTTTTCAGGCATTTCAAATTCTCTTTTGCAGCCGGCACGATCTTGTACTTCCTCTACGCTAATATATCCCCACTGGTTGAGATGCCGAAGGACACACTCTCGGCTGCCATTTTCGTCGTGCCAGTCCTGCTATTCGAATATTTTAAGCCAATTAAACAGAATGAAAATATGCCAGATATGAAAAATGTCATTTTTTTTCACATCAAGTGTTGTGTTTGATAATGAAAGTCGATATCAATTAGACCTCGGCAGTCATTCTGCCTTTGACATCCAACAAACCACAGGAGCACTCATGACATTCAGAACAAGCATCAACAGCAATGGCAAACCCAAAGACTTTTTGAAACGAGGATTCAAATCCATGTTTTCCAATTATGCCGACCCCAAAAAGACCCCGCCGATCGACACCGGAAGCTCCAAAAAGGACAAACAGGCTTCCTGAATCGCCACACAACACGTCCCCAGTCTAAGTTGCCACAACGACAGGCTGTCAAGAAGTGTATGGGAGCGTTAAGAGCAGTCCTGAGCCGATAGGGTCGGTGTTCCTCTCAGAGTCCTTCGAGGCACACAAGAGGCACCGTCTCGGAATGGAACTCATCCATCAAATGGATACAGCAAAAAAAAATCCCGCAGACTCGCGAGATTAGAGGTATCTGACATCATGTCCATCAGATATATAATGTTTTGAAATTCTGCTCGATATCGGGATATCTTTTGAAATTCGTATACTCTCTGGCCGCTTTGTTCACGTAGGAAACCATCTGTTTGACAAGCGTATCCCGTTTGACAGTGCGATTCCAGGAGCGCACTTCACAATTCCCGTTTGTCACCAACGCCATGGACCATGCCAAAACAGTGGACCGTTCAATCCGGTCCACACCGTCCTGAACATCAATTGTCAGAATAACCCGTGTGAAGGTGTCTCGATGCCGATCCACAACCGTGTTGATGCTGGACACTTCAGCCGTGCTCAACTCCAAATCGGACAGACTGACGGTTCCCTTGACCGAAACCAGTCCTGACAAACCGATCTCTGCATCCTGCCTTCCGGTCAGGACACCCCCCATGACCACGGCAAATCCTGCCAACAGGACAAAAAAAACCGCAATAAGATTTCCAAGAAGACATCGACGACTTTTCAAAACATGAAGAGACATGGTACCACCGCCTAAAAATCCAATCTTTCCGGTATGAAAAGTTGTGGAAAATTACCACGATTTTGATAAGTAAATGATTTCATCGGTCTTTGCAAACCCTTTTTCTTTGCCAACACGATACAAATCACCTTCTGCGATACATATTTACTGATAGTTCAAATGGATACATATTAGGGACACCAAAAAACTCTTTCACCGTCTTTTTAGGAGGAATACGGGGCCAGGAGTTGTATGTTCCGGCCTGATACGGTAGATGTTTTCCCATATGGCGTACAAAAAAATGACTGAATATCGCATTCCGGTTGAGCATCTCAGGCCGGGAGTTTTTATCAGGCTGGAAAAAACAAGCTGGTTCGACCATCCTTTTTTATTCAGTAATTTCAAAATAAAAGATCAGAAACATGTGCAGCTCATTCAACGGCTGGGAATATCGCACGTCCTCTGCATCCCTGAAAAAAGCGATGTACTGCCACTCAACGCACCCGAACAAGAGCCAGCTTCTCTGCCTGTGGAAGAACAAATTTCACAGGACATCATCGACCATCTCTGGGCAATCAAGAATGAACGCACCCTTCGTCTCCGCCAAAAAAAGGAACGGATTGCCCGCTGTGAAAAACACTTTTCCACATGCATCTCCCATTTCAACGCCATTGAACGCAATCTGTTGAGCGGCACCGATCAGTCGCTGGAAGAGGCCCTCAACTTTGTTCAACGTCTCACCGATTTATTTCTGAAAGATCGCGAATCCACCCTGCATTTGATGCACGTCACGGCCAAAGAGGAAGCGACATATTCGCATCCGATGAACGTCGCAATTTTATCAATGATGGTTGGCAAGGAAGCCCGATTGACGGAAAGCGACATGACAACCCTGGGTCTGGGCGCGCTTCTTCACGATATAGGCAAGAACCGTATCCCGAAAAAGCTGCTCAAAAAGCGGGGGGAACGCACTCGACCTGAACAGGAAATTCTTCGTCAACACCCTGTTTTCGGGGTGGAAATGCTCTCGGAGGTAGACGCTCTGTCCTCCCGGGTCGCCACCATTGTCGGGCACCATCACGAACAGATGGATGGATCGGGATACCCGAAAGGACTTGATGGCAGTGCTATTGATCCACTTGCGCGTATCGTGACCATTGCTGACGCCTATGACAACCATTGCAACCATGCTGACCCCATGGATTCAATGACGCCGTACCTCGCCCTTTCCCACATGTTCGGGCACCAGAAGCACCTCTTCGATGTGGAAGATCTGACTTTGTTCATTCGCTGTCTGGGGATATACCCACCCGGAACAGTGGTGGAATTATCCAACGGAGACATCGGCATGGTCATGGCCGTGAACCCGAAAAGCCAGCTCAACCCGAGCGTCATGCTCTACGATCCCGATGTGCCGAAAAAAGAAGCGTTGATCGTGGATCTGGTGGATGAACAGGATCTCAAGGTCGAAAAATCCATCCGCCTGACCCAACTCCCGCAGGAAGCACACGACTACCTTTCTCCACGCGCAAAATTCACCTACTACGTGGACCCCACGCAATGATCGAGCACTGGTCGCGAACTTTCCAATACACTTCCGCGACTATTGAAACCGCCACCCGTTGGAATACACGTCAAAAGAATCACTCCTGATCCGCCCGACCAATGTGATGTTATTCCGTTCCGCGTAATTGATGGATGAACTCGTTGCCGCCGAAAACCCGCACAGAATCGGGATATTCGCGGTCGCGGCCTTTTTGGTGAGTTCGAGTGCCAGACGTGACGACAGCATGGCGATATTCACTCGGTCCAGGGTACCTTCAAGCAACGCACGACCTATGGCCTTGTCAAAGGCGTTGTGCCGTCCCACATCTTCGCCAAAGGCCAAAAGCTCCCCTTCCAACGAAAACAGGGCCGCGCCGTGGGTTGACCGGGTATTCTTGTACAAATTCTGCCGCCGCTCAAAGGACCGTTTAAACGCAAACACTCGTTCCGGCACCACATGCACGGGTTTTGGCGAAGGGTACAGACGACGGATACATTCCGCCGTCTTCAACGTCACCGTGGCATGAGAAGTGGACCGATACCGAAAGGAACAGTCCACCATATCGTCCCCTTCACGAATCATGGAATGGGTAAAAAGATATCCCGCAATCAAGGACAAATCATCGCCGGGAGTCCGGGTCAATGCCCCAAAATCCCGACCATTCACCACGATACGAATATCCGATTCCACGGCCACAAGTCCTTCCTGAAAAGACAGCGAGCCTCCCGAGAACTGCTGAAGGGTCACGGGACAGGCCAATCGCACGGCCTGACCCGACTCCGGAGTCTGCTGCCGCTCGCTTTCGGCTTCATTATTCAAGACATACAATTTCACATGCGACATGCTCTGCTCCCCACCTACGACTCCAGGGTATTCCACAACGTCGCGGTGAGCGGCTGCAATTTGTGCTCATGCGCAAAAAGATCAAGATGGATCAGCCCCATTTGAAGGACATCCAGATTCGGACGCGGTTCATACTCGCGCAAATCGACATTCAAACAGTATTTGCCACAGGCGTGACACGCCTCGATCCGTTCGGCGTTCGTCCCATCGGCATAAAAGACTTCACGGGTCTCTGCGTCATCATTGCCACAGGCCGGACACGCGTTACGCTTGAAACGCCAATCATGCCCGCAGTGAGAACAGTGCAAATATTTCTTGCCACCGCCTCCGACCAGTTGATCGAGTTCCGACACCTCTTTGGGCGACAGCATGGAAATGGAAGGCGTGGAACCGCACACCGGACAATACCCGTGATCCCAGGACAAGGAGGCAAGGGACTCACCCAGGGTTTCGACAACAGCACAAAGAACAGGAACGGAAATGGTCTCTGAAATGGACAACAACACGTCCGGGGACACCGTCTCCGGGCAAACAGAGGTGTTCTCGAAATATTTCCGATCGCCTTCTATCCAGGCCTGGGCAAGTCCCGAAACATGCTTGGGATCAGCCATCCATTCTATCAAGCTTTTCCGAGTCGCTTCGTCCAACGCCAGCACTTCGGACAAAATGGGCACCACGACTGAAGCGGATTCAACCAGCTCGTTCGCCCACAGTGTCATGTCGTTTCCAACCAGAACAGGCACCCCGGCTGAAATTCTGGCAGGATCGATGGCCGGTATCGCCACCCCTTTTTTCATCAGATCGTCGCGCACGCCCGCAACAGCGAGAAAAACCCGACCGAATTGGTCAGCGAGTTCGCCATAGGCCGGTGTCCGTTCGCGAATGGACGCCAGGGTCGTTTCAACCATCGTACTGGCAGATACAGTGCTCATGAAATGCTCCATGCGCCCCACGGCGAGGAGGACGGGATGGCACACAACCATCCCGTCTCCTCGTGTGGAGAGGATTAAGTGTTATGCTTTCAAAGCCTTAAAGGGTCTAGCCAAGGTCGCAAGAAATTGTTTCTTGCTCATGGGACCAACCGTTGCCTGCGCAACAGAGAACTCATGATAGTTCTCCGGCTCATCAATGAGCAGATAGATCACATTGACCTCGTCAGGATCGGCGAGACGCGCTTTCGGGTATTTCTTTTTCAAGGTAGCCAGCCGCGAATTGGCAAGTTTGAGCATATCGCTCCGCTCGCCAAACTGCATGGCGCCGGTGGGACACACCTTCACGCACGCCGGCACCAGTCCATTATGAATCCTGTCATTACACATGGTACATTTGGCCATCAGCCCGGTCTCTTCATTGCGACGCGGGATATTGTACGGACAGGCATCCTTGATTTCCTCGAACTGTTCCTTGGTAAAGCCCTTTGTCTTCTCGGTGAAAATGACCGCACCGGTCTCTTCATCCTTGATAATGGCTTCTTCAATGTAGATATCACCCATCTCCTTACAGGCGGCCAATTCACAATGGCGGCACTGATCCGGGAAGAAGTTCCAATGAACCTTGCCATCTTCGAGGTGCTCGTTAAAACGAACAAGTTTATAGTTGTTGGCATTCAGATCCTGCGGATTCTGATGGCTGCCCCACTTGTACTGCGTGGTTTTGTTCGCTGGCAGCTCATGCCATTCCTTACAGGCTATCTGACATCCACGGCACGCTGTGCATCGTGACGTATCAACGAATATCGTCTTGGGCATGGCGTACTCCTTTATATTGCCAGCTCAGTGAGCTTGTCGGCCTTGCGAATATTGACGCAACAGGCCTTGAATTCGGGAATGGTCGTATTGGGATCACCGACAAACGGCGTCAACCTGTTTGTGGAATCTCCTGTTCCCGGCGTGGTCCAACCAAAGCAGAACGGCATACCGATCTCGTGGATGACCTGTCCATGAATCTTCAGCGGACGCAGACGAATGGTGACCATGGCAAACGCTTCGACACGGCCACGGACAGATTCGACAATCACGCCGTCTCCATTCTTGATGCCCTTTTCCTGCGCCAATTCGGGACTCATCTCGACATAGAGCTGCGGTTCCGCTTCAAGCAGGTTGGGGACATTGCGAGTTTCACCGCCACCGCACCAGTGCTCGGTCACGCTGTACGTGGTCAACACCACCGGATATTTCGGATCAGCCGGAGCTGCCAGTTTATCCAGATCGGAATCAACGAACTTGTACACCGGACTGCTGAGCTGACTGGAGAACTTGTTCACCTTCACCGGCGTCTCGACCGGTTCGTAATGTTCGGGGAACGGACCATCCTGACGACCCGGGCCAAAGATCTGACCAAAACCGTGTTTGGACATGATGAACGGGCTTCTGCCCTTGCCGGTGGCCATGGGCGGCCAGCCGCCATCCGGGACATCACCGATCCACTTGCCGTCCTTCCACTCGATAACCGCCTTGGCCGTATTGTACGGCTTGCCGTTCAAATCGACAGAGGCACGGTTGTAGAGAATCCGACGGTTCACCGGCCAACACCAGGACCAGTTCGGGAACAGACCGATATTTTTCTGCATCGCGGTCTGCGCCGTACTACGACGTTTCGCCTTGTTGCCGTCTTCTTCGGTATAACTTCCGGCATACAACCAGTTCAGGCTGCTGGTGGACCCGTCATCGGCCAAAGCCGTGAAGGTCGGGACCTGCTGCCCCTTCTTATATTTGGTTCCCTTGAACTCAACATCCCGCGTAAAGCGACCATTGATCCGGGCACACAAATCATCGACATCGTAGGTTTCAGGATAATCGAGCTTTGTCAGGGCCTCAGGAAGAACACCGCCTTCCTTTTCATACAATTTCTGCACACGCTTCATGAAGCCGCAGAACATGTCGCCAAACGGTTTGGCCTCGAAAGCGGGCTTGATGGCCTGATAATGCCACAGCAACCAACGGCCCGAGTTCGTGACAGACCCGTCTTTTTCAAGACGATGCGCAGATGGCAGCAGGAAGACTTCAGTCTTGATCTTCTTGGGGTCGGCACCTGGCCGTTTCCAGTTATCCGTGGTCTCGGAATGGTGCAACTCGGAGGTCACAAGCCAATCGAGATTATCCAAAGCTTTCCGGAGCTTGTTGGAGTTCGGCACACTGTTCATCGGGTTCAGACCGATGATGATACCGCCCCGAATCTTCTTCTGATACATGCGATCAAACAGATACATGTAGGAATAATCCTCACCCTTTTCGAGCTTGGGCAGATATTCGTAACAGAATCCATTTTCCTTGGTGGCGTTTTCACCATACCACGCCTTGAGCAAACTCGCGAAGTACTTGGGTTTATGTTGCCACCAGTTGGCAGACTGCGAATCATTGGAGATCGGAGTATTGGCCTTGAGGTACTCATCATAGGTCTGCCAACCGCTCTGCGGCATGGCCATGTACCCGGGAATGATGTGATACAGCAGTGCATGGTCGGTCGATCCCTGCACATTGGGTTCACCGCGAAGGGCGTTGATACCACCACCGGCGACACCGATGTTTCCGAGCAGGAGCTGAATGATTCCGGCGGACCGAATATTCTGGACGCCGACAGTATGCTGGGTCCAGCCCAAAGCGTACATGACCGTTCCGGCCTTGTCCGGGCGACCCGTGGCTGCGAAGTTTTCATAGACCTTCATCAGGTCGTCGGCAGACACACCCGTGGTCTCGGAAACCGTCTTCACGTCGTACCGTGCGTAATGCTTCTTGAGAAGCTGGAACACACACCGAGGATCCTTCAGGCTCTTGTCCCGTTTGGGAACGCCCTGCGCATCCATTTCAAAGCCCCACTTGGACTTGTCGTAACTTCTCGTCTTTGCGTCGAACCCGGTAAACAGGCCGTCTTCAAAACCGAAGTCCTTGCCCACGATCAGAGCAGCGTTGGTGTATTCCGTGACATATTCATGGAAGTATTTCTTGTTCTCGACAATATACTTGATCATGCCCCCGAGAAAAGCGATGTCCGTTCCGGACCGAAGGGGAACATGAAAATCCGATCTGGCTGATGTCCGCGAGAATTTCGGGTCCACATGCATGACAGTGGCGCCCTTGTCCTTGGCTTTCAACACCCATTTGAATGAAATCGGATGATGTTCGGCAGCATTACTGCCCATTATGAGGATTGAATCGGCATTCTTGATGTCGATCCAGTGGTTGGTCATCGCACCGCGTCCGAACGACTCTCCCAGAGCCGCAACAGTTGCGCTGTGTCAGATACGTGCCTGGTGGTCCATGTGGACAACACCCAGGCTGCGCATTGCCTGGTGGGCAATCGCACATTCCTCGTTCCCCGCATGGGAGGTACCGAGCATAAACATGGATTCGAGCCGGTTGACCGTTTCACCCTGCTCGTTCTTCAAAATCAGATCCTTGTCGCGAGTGTCCTTGATGCGGCGCGCAATGCGGTCCAACATCCAGTCCCAACTCTTTTCTTCCCACGTATCACTATACGGAGCACGGTACAGGGGCTTTTTCAGCCGATGATGGCTGGTCGTCATGCTGAGCATGGCTGCGCCCTTGGCACAGAGTGCGCCCTCATTCACGGGATAATCCGGATCACCTTCCGTACTGACGAGCTTGCCGTCCTTGACATGCCCGATAATATGACAGCTCACCGAGCAGAACGGACAGACGGTCACAACCTCTTTTGCACCCGAGATCTTCAATGTCCCGGCATAGGCCTTGACCGGAGTAAGATTCACTCCGAGCTGCCCGAGGGTGAGACACGCCGCGCTGGTTCCTGCGAGCTTCATGAAGCTTCGGCGGTCGAGTTTCATACCTTTGGCCTCCTTGCTACGTACCGCGCCCCAAAAGGCCGGCACAGTTATACTCGGACAGAATGTCCAAGTGCGGATACTGTAGCACAAAATTCAATTAAATCAATATGTTATATTTAACATATTACAAGCCGCAGGAATCTTTTCAGGTATATTTTCCAAGAGAAAAGGGAAAACATTCCTGTCCCTTGGACAGGGCATATGACTCGACATCCTGATACCATTTGTCAAAATCTCTGGCGATGCCACACCCAAAGGAAGTGAGGTGATATCCGGCGCGACGACTCGTGGCTCTTTCAATGAGTTTTCGGCCGATCAATTCTTCCGTTGTCTTGATCTTGCCCCATGCCCCCCGATACGACATGCCCAAGGATTCAGCTGCGGCCTTGAGAGACCCACACCGCTCCACCTGACGAAGCAATTGCAATCGGCCAAGCCCGAAAAGCACCCCGTCGTCGGTCTCGACCCATAGGTGCATCCGCATTGTCGGCTCGGGACGAGGTCCTGCCCCCACCGCAGCACTGGCAGATTCCAAAATTTCGGATTTCAGCATAGCGTTCCTCCCCCAAAAAAGTTTCGGGCCTTCACAGCACAGGCTCACTCAATTCGCCGGTGTCCACCGTCACACACTCACACCGGACGCAGCCCTGAAAACGACTTGTCTGATGTGAACATCCTGAAACAGCTCCCATACAAGCCATTTCATCTGATCCCGGGCACCAACTCGTGCTGTTTCGTACTCCCGGGTCACATAGAATCTCCCGACAGACCATTATGTCTGTCAGAACATAATTACCCACTGAGGAAAAATTCCCGACAGAGTAAACACTTCGCGACTGCACATTGATTTGACACTAAAAATAAAATAAATAGATATATTTTAGCATTTTAAGTCGTTTTGCTTTTTCCCCAAAAAAACCTGCACAAAGCTATGATGAAGATTAAATTCAACAAATACGGACAATTGAACTATACTTATCAGGGCATCGAACAAAAATAAAAAAGTGGTGCCAAATCGTTGTACAGTCAATATTCCCGGGAAATTTTCACCATATTCACGGTTTCAAAAATATCTCATTCTGTCGTGCAGGCAGCGAATGATTCTGCCTTTCTTTTCAAAAAAACATTTGTCGTCAGGATGTTAGGCAATCATTCCATGTCCGAAAAGGCAAAAAATGCGCTCTCCACAAGGCTTTCCCTCACCCAAAAAAGAACAAACGAAGACAAACGGTTTGTCGATAAAGTCGATAAAGTGATACGGTCAAAATGATGCAGACACTCAGCACACGATGCAGACCACCAAGTGGTTGACTGACAAGGAGGCACCGATGAAGACACACGCTCGCATACTCTTTGTGGATGACGAACCACATGTTCTTTCCGCGCTTAAACGGATGCTCAGACGCAAGAGCGATGTCTGGGACATGCATTTTGTCGAAAACGGGACCGATGCGCTGCACCTCCTGGAACGCCACCCCATCGACATCATTATTTCTGATATTCGAATGCCGGGAATGGATGGAGCGGAATTGTTGACCCGCATCAAGGAACTATCGCCCGGGACAATCCGGATCGCGCTGTCGGGACAAGTTGACATGAACGAGGTGGTCCGAAGCATCAAGGCGGTCCACCAATACATTTCAAAACCGTGTGAAGCGGGATATCTCATTGATCGCATCGAAAGCGCACTTCGATCACAGGCCATTCTGACCAACAATAAAATGATTCAATTGGTCACCAGAATCGAGGCCTTGCCAGTCATTCCCGAAGTGTTTGAAGAGGCCGAAGCCGAACTCCGCAAAGACGAGCCCTCCATCGAGGTTATTGCCACCACCATAGCCCGGGATGTGGGGCTGGTCGCGGAAATCATCAAGCTCATCAACTCGCCCTATTTCGGGCTGCCGACCCAGGTGGATTCTGTGGAAAAAGCCATCACCCTGTTGGGCCTCGACACCATCCGGGCACTGATATTCTCAACCCATCTCTTCACGGTCTATGAAGAAAAGACGCTCCCGACATTTTCCCTTTCCCTGCTCTGGGAACACAGCTTCCGAGTCTCGAATATAGCCCGTCTCATCGCCACCCACGAGGCGGCTTCGCGACATGTCATCACCCAATGTAGAATGGCCGGACTGCTGCATGACGTGGGGAAACTGGTCATGGCCAGCGCATTTTCCAAAAAATATACAGAGGCCCTCGACCAGGTTGCCTCTCATCCCGAAACAACCATCAGTCAGGCGGAACAGGACCTTTTCGAAATCACCCATGCCGAAGTCGGCGCGTATCTCATGGGACTTTGGGGCATGTCCAGCGATGTGGTCCATGCCATCGGCTATCATCATCGATTCAATGAAATCGACAATGATGTCGCACGGTACTTATCCCTCGCAGACAGCATCGACCACCATTTCGTCATCCTGCATGACCAGTATTCCAGGACATCATTGAGGGAAAAGCTGCTGTCCTCAAAAGTGAACCAGGAAGAATTCACGCAATGGATCTCTTATATCAACGAAAACTGGTCAGGGGAATCGCCACTCAATGCCATCCCCACCGCGACCATCACCGAACTTTTTACAGAGGAGAAACACCATGCCCCCTCGAATTCTCCTGGTAGATGATGAACCCAATGTGCTCTCCGCCTTGCGACGCCAACTCCGTGACAGATACAGGGTAGAAACGGCAACCAATCCGGCCGAGGCACTGGACACAATCGACAAGATGGACCCGTTCTCCGTGGTTGTCTCGGACTTCAGAATGCCTCAGATGAACGGCATCGAATTCCTGAACGAATTCAAAACCATCAGCCCGGACACAACCCGACTGATGTTGACCGGCTATGCCGATCTCGATAATGCGATCAAGGCGGTCAACGACGGCAATGTCTTCCGATTTCTGACCAAACCGTGTGAAAAGGATTTATTCCTGCGCAACGTCAAAGACGCCGTGACCCAGTATGAACTCGTCACCATCCAGAAAATTCTGCTTGAAAAGACGCTCAAGGGAAGTGTCGAGTTGCTGAACGAGATCACCGCTCTGGTCAATCCCGAAGCCGGAGAACGGATCAACCGGGTCAGACGATATGTCCGGTATCTGGCGGCACAAAAAGGGATCACGGATTTCTGGCGATATGATATCGCGACCATGTTGTCCCAGCTCGGCACACTCATTCTCCCCCCCGGCACCATCGCTGATCTGCTTAACGACAAGGAACTGACCGCTGAACAGCTTCAGCTTTTTGAAATGCACCCGGTAATCGCCCAGAACCTGATCGCCAAACTCCCGAGGCTGGACTCCATCGGCGAAATGGTTTCCTACCAGCTCAAGGGATACGACGGCACCGGCACGCCGAAAGATCCAATCAAGGGCACAGACATTCCCATCGGGGGCCGCATCCTGAAAATGGCACTGGACTACGATCTGGCCCTGCATCACACGAAAGATCCACAGAAGGCCTTTCTCCTACTTGAAGAGAATCGGGATAAATATGATCCGGAGCTGCTCTACCACCTGCGGGGGATGCTCGGTGTCGAATCACGATACACCATCCGCACGCTCCACTATGCAGACTTGCAACCTGGCATGATTCTCCACGAAGATGTGGTGTCCACATCAGGCGCACTCTTGCTCAAAAAGAGCCTGGAGCTGAACAAGGAAAAAGTGGATCGAATCGCCCTATTCGCCAAGAAAGTCGGCATTGACAAGGATATCGTGGTTCTTGTCCCGGAACTCATTATCTCAACCATCGCTCTCGACGACGCGTGACAGTGGCGCATCCCCGTGCTCGTCCTCCGGTTCAAAGGGCAGCCGGACCACAAAGGTGGTGCCCACCCCCATTTCAGTGATGACGTCGATGGCACCACCGTGCATGTTGACCACCACATTATGCGCGATGGCCAATCCCTGCCCAGTGCCTTTGCCCACTTCCTTGGTGGTAAAAAATGGATCGAAAATCTTTTCGGCCACGTCATCGGGAATCCCGACACCCGTATCCGTGATTTCCAGCACGACCATACTCCCGGCTGCATACGTCCGTATGGAAATTTCTCCGGGTTCCCCGGTCTCCTGTTTGACCTTTTCAATGGCATGTGCCCCGTTGATGATAAGATTCAGAACAACCTGTCCAATCTCACCGATCAGACAATAGACCGGAGGCAGGGCGTCATCCAGATCGAACGAGACCTCCGCCACATATTTCCATTCATTGGCCGAGACCGTCACCGCGTGTTTGACGATCTCATTCAACTCACTATAACTCTTGTGCATCTCTCCAGGATGCGCCAATTGTTTCACGGACCGGACAATTTCCGTCACCCGTTTCAACCCTGCTTCCGATTCATCCAGAGCCTGAGGGATATCTTCCGCCAGATACTGCAATTCCTTTTCATCAAACAGACTTGCTGCCGCATCCCTTACCCAATCACAGGACTCGATACCAGCCGAAGCCTGCACTTTTTCGACAAAGGCATGACTGTCGGCAATGGTCTTTGAATATGTGACAAAAGCGTCCTTGAGAAACTGGATGTTACTCGACACATATTGCGTGGGAGTATTGATTTCGTGAGCGATGCCCGCAGCGAGTTCGCCGATGGATTCCAATTTCTGCGACTGTCGCAACTGCGCTTCGATCACCAACTGATCGGAGACATCCCGGGCCACACCGACATAGCCGATAAGAGTCCCGCCATCATCCAGAATCGGCCCGATACTAAAATCCTGCGTGTAGTTCTGCCCGTTCTTTTTCCGATTCAATGACCGACCACTCCAGACATTCCCCTGTGTGACCGTCCCCCACAATCCATCATAATAGGCACCGTCCTGCGCCCCGCTTTTCAAGATTCGGGGATTCTGCCCGACAACCTCTTCACGTTTGTAGCCCGTGGTCCTTTCAAAGGCCGGATTCACATAGGTAATATTCGCGTCCATATCCGTGATAATCACCATCTCCCCGGCCTGCTCGATGGCGGCAGACAAACGACTCTTGGCCAGTTCGGCTTCCTTGATCTGGGTGATGTCCGTAAAAGTCAGGACATTGCCCACCACCTCGTCCGTGGAATTCTTCAATTCGACAATTTGACCAAGGACCCAAAAGATATCGCCAGAGCATGAGAGCATCCGCAACTCCCGACGCGTCTTCTGCTTCGACGAGGAAGAGAACCAACTCGCGAGCACCTGAGACCGCTCCTCCGGATGAAGACGCTGAATCCACCCTCGACCAGCCAAATTCACGGAACTTCCACCTGTCAAAATATGCATCTGCTCATTGGCATACAACAGATCACCGGCCATATTCGTGATGACGATGCCCACGGGAGACGCCTTGGCAATCCCCCTGAACCGCTCTTCCACCTCTCGCCGGGCGGCATTGGCCAGATGTTCCGAGGTACTGTCGCTGCCGATGCACAGCACCTCCAAGGGCTGGCCTTTTTTGGAAATACCCCGCGCTCCCCAGGCAATCCATTTGCTGCTGCCGTTCGAAAGCCGCATCTCCGTCTCATAGCGAATCTTCTGGCTCAGAATCATATTCTTGAGGATATCCCGAACCCCGTCCGCCTCTCCATTGGCCAGGAATTGCGACAAATTTTGTCCGACCAAGGTCTCTGATTCCTGAACAAGCAGATCATTCGCATAACTGTTAGCAAAAAGGATCGTCCCATTTTCCCAAACTCGAAGAATCAAATGACTCGCTCCTTCCACCACGTCCCGATACTTCTGTTCGCTCTCCTGAAGCTCCTGAATAATCGGTTCACTCAACCGGAAAAAAATGAAAAGGAAAAAGAGGGTCACGGCAATGCCCACACTGAACACGATCACATTGGCCCGTATGAACGGGGCCTGCACATCCTCGATAGTGACCTTGGTCACCATGCCAAGAATTCCGAATTGCAATGAAAGCGGTGTGAATGCGGCCAAAACCTCGGTCCCGGAATAATCCTGCCCAATGATGGTTCCAGACTCTCCCTTCAAGGCCCGTTTCATGGGTTCCCCACCCGGTCCATCCAACGGGAACCGCCTGAGAGACGCATCCTTGTCCACAATGGTTCCATTCACGACAAGGTATTCGATATGATCCCCGGTCCGTTGAGCGATCGCGTATTCACACAAGCGGTGTTTGATCTGCCCTTTCTGATAGGCCCGGCGCAGATGATCCAACAGGACCTCGCGGGAAGCCATTGTTCCACCTTCAACCTGAAGTCGAAGGGCAAGCCAGCCCAATTCCGCCGCCAGATTGGCCTGACTGGTCACCAGTTCATACAACCTTGCCCGCTGCTCTCGCAGTGATGTCTGATAGAGATACAAGGAACTGAAAACGGAAATCATCCCGACCAGCAGCACCATCAGGGAAGCAAGGAGGAGAAATCGCCTTTTTCTTCGCAACATCCGGGCCTCACACGTCGTTGTTTCTCGAAAGGAATCGTCCCCCAAAAGTAGTGTCGAAGACGGTGGTCTCGCACAGACAGCCTGTGTCATCCCCTTCACAAAAGGGATTTGGCTCTTTCATATACTCAGCACCACTCACACCCGACCAAACGTTTGGTACAGCCATTTTTCCACTCGTGTCACTGTACGTGAAAAAACGTCAAAAGCCAGTTTTTTCCCCACGAAAATCACACCGATGATCGCATGAACAAAATCTATAATCCGCACCCCCTTTACGAGAAAAGGGTTGCGGTGTAGAGGGATGCCTCAACACATGAGCGGACCATGCCAAGACCTTCAATTCAAAATATTGCCTGTGTGGCATCTGACACCCTCAAAGCCCGGGAACGATTGTTCATCCTCGAAAATCACTATCCACTGGTCATGACAACCACCACGGCCCTCGGCAAATCACGGGTGCAGATTCGGGAAGACCTTTCGCGTCCATCTCCAGTGCTTTTCGCCCCGGACCATTCCCTTGAAAAACGCGTCTTCAACGAACAATTCATCGACTAATAAGACAAGATCCAGGACCACTTCCAGTGCTGCACAGACTCATTCAACACGCCTTTTACGGCTCACACATTTGACCCATGTACCCGATACCACTCTCTCTTTATTCCGTCCCATCTCCCAACGATTCGGACACGTCTATTTGACGCAACAGCCCGCACAGCGGGCACAGTGGACAAGCCTGACAATTGTCGTCAGACTAAGAACTCTCAAAGACCTGACAGGCTGACAAGGAACCGCCCCCGATGCAGACTTTCGAACAAGACACCGCACACACCGGGGACCATCGCCCCCTGACCGCCATCATACTCGGCGGATTATTCACCGCGCTCGGCGGCGGGCTTTTCGCGTTCACCATTCCGCTACTCAGCCTGGATGAACGAATAAGCGGCGCATGGCTCGGCACTGCCTTTGCCGGCTACTATCTGGCAAAACTTCTGGTCGCTCCGCTCTCCGGCATGGCCGCAGACCGATTCGGTCCCCGACGCGTCCTCACTCTGGCCATGGGAATCGGATGTCTCATCCCCCTGTGTTATTTCCTCGTCCCCGAACTGAGCACCCTGTACGCCATTCAGGTCATCATGGGCATTGTTCTCGGACTGGTCCGCCCCGTGGGCATGGCCACGCTGGGCAGCACCGGCTCAGGCTCGGCCCTGTCCCGTCGATTTGCCATCCATGCAGCGGCATTCAGTGGCGCAGCGTTCATCGGGCCGATTCTGGGAAGCCTGCTCTATTTCAACCGATCAATGGAACCAGTCCTTCTCGGACTCGCGGCCTGCCTTGGCCTTGCCACACTGATGACTATGTGGCTCCTGCCCTCAAAGATAACCACCATCCGTCCCGAAGAACCGAAAACACCGACACTCCACCGGGCCGGAGACACGGCGACCGCACTCTTCATCGCCCTGAGCGGTCGCACACTCGGTATCGGCCTGCTCACGGCATTCTATCCCATCCTGCTGGCCAATACCCTTGGCCGCAATGGATTGACCATCGCTTTCATCTACGCCATCCCGGGACTGGCGACCTTTTTGGGACTCACCGTCTCCGGTCGATTCTCCACCCGAAAACCGGATCTCGACAGGGTGGCATTCGGCATGATGCTCAGTGCAGGAAGCCTGTTCATGCTCGGCTCCAGCAGTCAGGCCTGGCAATTCATCACCTTCGGCACCCTCATGGGATTGGGGGCCGCCCTGTCCATCCCGCCATCCATGGCCCTTGCCGCCACGCTCTCCCAACGACAAGGAGTGCTCTTTGGCGCAGCAAACACGGCATCCGGTCTCGGTTTTCTGTTCGGCCCCCTGTTGGGCGGCGTGCTCATACAGATATTCCATTCCCTGGTCCCGGCCATGCAGGTGGCGGCCGCTCTCGGCGCACTAGCCTGTCTCCCCCTGATCGCCATCACACTCAGGGACCATTTCTATTGGAGTGGGACACAGTCAAAAGGCATCACGATATTCCTCGCACTCTTACTCATTGTCATCATGGGATTTTCCCTGACTGCGCAAACCGAAAAAACAACGTTTGGCAAGGACCTGTATAAATTCACCGACGTGGCCATGGGGACCATCGTCAACCTCACCATCGAAGCCCAAAATGAAAAGACAGCCTCGGACGCGGCCAAAAAGACCATGTCCGCCATCTGGGCCTATCAACAGGACCTCGATCATCGAAACCCTGAAGGGTCCATCGGACGAATCAATCGCAGCGCGGGAGTTTCCTGGGTCAAACCCACTCCCCGGGCATTCGACGTGCTCCAGCGAGCTTTTACAGTCAGCGAACACAGTCAGGGCGTCTTTGACCCCACGATCGGTGCATTGACCACAACGCCACTCTACTTTGCCCTCGATGAAACAGTGGCCCACGCCAAATCACCGCTCGTGGACTATCGACAGGTTCTGTTCGACATCCCGGGAAGACGTGTCAAACTCAAAAAAAAGGGAATGGCTCTGGACCTCGGTGGCATCGCCAAGGGAACCATTGTCGATGCCGCAGTCGCGCTGTTGCGAAAACAGGGAATTCAATCCGGTATTGTCGAAGCCGGAGGCGATTTCTACTGCTTCGGAAAAAGGGACTGGACTGTCGGTATTCGCCATCCTCGCAACTCAGCCGAAATACAGACCATCAGCATACGGGAAAAAGGCGTCTGCGGATCTGGTGATTATCAACAATTCATCACCACGAAAAAAGCAGGAAAAACCATCACCCGACACCACATCATCAATCCATCCACCATGGAATCAGCACACAAGTCCCTTGGTGTGACCGTTGTCGCGAATTCGGCAGAACAGGCGGACGTCCAAGCCACGACCCTATTCATCATGGGACCGGCCCAAGGAACGGACTACCTCAAAAAACACGCTCCAGACAGCAAGGCCATCTGGTTCCTGCCCAACAATACCGTCGCCACGACCAAGAATTTTCCTTGAGTACCTCCCAAATGTGAATTTCGGTATTGTATTTGCTAGGTACCTGACAGAAAGAAAAAACCTGTGTATAAAAAACCATGCAAATACAATACATTTCGCCCAAAACAGCCACTGCGCCCCATATTTTGACGTTTCCAATAGGCGGAAATCCGCTGATTGAGAGCTGTCTTCTCTGGCGAAATCAGGCCCCACCATGCATCCACAGGGAAGGACAAGATCAATGAACGCCTTCAACGAAATAAAATTCAACGCCCCGACCGTGATCTTTGTTCTGTTGCTCCTCTTTGGTCTGCCGTTTCTGGTCGGGCT
Source organism: Pseudodesulfovibrio sp. JC047 (assembly GCF_010468615.1). NCBI lineage: Bacteria > Pseudomonadati > Thermodesulfobacteriota > Desulfovibrionia > Desulfovibrionales > Desulfovibrionaceae > Pseudodesulfovibrio > Pseudodesulfovibrio sp. JC047. The sequence continues at coordinate 153,459 of NZ_WUEH01000004.1, forward strand.
GCTCGTCCAGTACAATTACATTCAAGACTTGGAACGCGTTTCCAATGAACGGCTGACATTATATGAAATGACGCTCGAATCAGAGCTGCAAAAATACGAATACCTGCCCTATCTGATTTCGGAAAACGGCAAGGTCTCCACTTTCCTCGCCAAGGGCGGCGACCAGTTGCCGATCAACAAATTCCTCTATCGAGTCAACACCATTGCCGGGTCGTCCGTGGTGTACATCATCGGAACAAACGGTATCGTCCGTGCGGCAAGCAACTGGGACATGCCAAAGAATTTCATCAACCTCGATCTCAGTTTCCGCCCCTATTTCAAGGATGCGATGAGCGGTAAGGAAGGCAAGTTCTTCGGGGTGGGTATCACTGCCGGAGAACCAGGGTTCTACACCTCACACCCCATCATTCACAAAGGGAATATCATCGGCGTCGCTGTGGCAAAGATTGCCCTGTCACCTCTGGAACATCTGTGGAGGGAAGGCGGCGAAACGCTTTTTGTCTCGGATTCAAACGGGGTGATCGTCCTGACCAGCCGTCCCAATTGGAAATACAAGACCCTCACGCCACTTGATGCCGCGATTCTCAAAAGAATTCACGACCGGGAACACTATCCCGGATTCCAACTCAAACACCTGCCGTCCTATTCACGGACACGGCTCGGGTCCGTCGAGGAACTGACCATCGGCAAGGAACGATTCCTCAATAACGCCCGGGGTATTCCCGGCACGGATTGGAAAATAAGTTATCTCACCCCGCAAGGGCCTTTATGGGAACGGACACTGGGCATCTCACTCACCACCTTTGTCCTGTTGGGTCTCGGCATCCTCACCCTGCTTTTTTTCCGGGAACGACAACAGAAAAAACTGTCGCGTCAGCAAGCGGTCGAAGCGAGCAACATTCGCAACATGAACCGACAACTCGCTCTGGAAATCGAAGAGCGAAAACGAACCGAGCATGAACTTCGGGCCGCACAAGAAGAACTGGTTCAAGCGGGGAAACTAGCCGCATTGGGTGAAATGGCCACGGCCATCGCCCATGAACTGAATCAACCCATTGCCGCCGTCAAGACCTATATCGCCAGTTGTCGGCTCATGCTCAAACGCGACAAGCTGGATGACCTCGATCCCACCTTGAAAAAGGTCTCTGATCTAGGCGATCGCATGGCCAAAGTCACCGGGCAACTCAAATCATTTGCCCGGCGATCGCTGGATATGAACGTCGAATTCGACCTCCGTCAGGCCATCAAGGAAGCCATGAACCTCATGAAACATCAGTTTCTCGTGGAAAATTGCTACCTCCGACTCTCCATGCCCGGCCATCCCGTACTGATCCTCGGCGATCGGATGCGATTGGAACAGGTACTCATCAACCTTTTCAGAAACGCATTGGACGCATTACAGGAGACGGAGTCACCATTCATCGGCGTCAAACTGAGCATGGAAAACGACATGGCCGTCATACGTGTCTGGGACAATGGTCCCGGCATTGCCGAAGAAGTTGGAAAGAAAATATTCGAGCCGTTTGTCACCACCAAGAAAGAAGGCATTGGCGTCGGACTCGGACTGTCCATTTCCTTCAAAATAATCAAAGACATGAAGGGGAACTTTCTCGTGGCAAACAGAGCACCGCATGGTGCCGAGTTCTTTGTCCAGATTCCCTTGTCGAAAAACCAACAGAAAAGAGAATCATGAAACACGTCATTCTCGTCGACGACGAACAATCTGTCCGGGACTCAGCCAGACAATGGCTTGAGCTTTCAGACTTCGAAGTCACGGATTTCGCTGACGCCCAAGACGCGCTCAAAGAAGTCACGCCGGACTATGCGGGAATCGTCCTTACCGATGTCAAGATGCCGGGACTCGATGGGCTTGGTCTTCAAAAAAAAATCGCAGCCATCGACCCACATATCCCCGTTGTCCTCTTCACCGGCCATGGAGACATTGCCATGGCTGTCGAAGCCATTCAGGGCGGCGCATACGACTTTGTGGAAAAACCGTTCGACCCGGAACGCATTGTGGAAACCATAAAACGGGCCTTGGAAAAACGCCGGTTGATCCTTGAAAACCGCCATCTCAAAATGGCCCTGTCCGACTGCGAAGGGATAGACTCCCGACTGGTCGGCACAAGTCAACCCATGCGGGATCTGAAACAGGAAATCACCCACATTGCCCCGACCATCGCCAATGTCCTCATTGCTGGCGAAACTGGAACAGGCAAGGAAGTCATTGCCCGCTCAATTCACAACCTGTCATCGTTGAAAAAAGGGCCTTATTTAGCACTCAATTGCGCGACCATTCCCGTGGCAATGGCCGAAAGCGAACTCTTCGGTCATGTTTCCGGAGCCTTTACCGGGGCCAACGGGAAACGGATGGGCAAACTGGAGGCGGCCAATGGCGGCACGCTGTTTCTGGATGAATTGAACTCCATGCCCATGGACGTCCAAGGAAAACTTCTACGCGCGCTGGAAATGCGAGAAATAACCCCTCTGGGGGCAAACAGCTCAAAATCAGTCAATTTCAGATTGATTTCCGCCATGAATGAAGATCCACGCACAGCCATCGAAGAAGGTCGGCTTCGCGAAGACCTCTATTTCAGAATCAATACCGTCAAAATCAATGTCCCCCCCCTACGAGACCGAAAAGACGATATTCCGCTGCTTTTCTCCTTCTTCCTGGAAAGGGCTGCGGACACGTATGGCATGAGTATGGAACCGCTGGGGCCGGAAAGCCTGCCACTCATGATAAGCCACGATTGGCCTGGCAATGTCCGAGAACTCAAAAGCATGGCGGAACGCTATATTCTCTCTCCCCTCCCGCCCAAAAAACGAATTCTCAAACTCATGTCCGCCAAGCTCGGAGAAAACCCGCCATCTGCCGTTTCACTCAAAGAACAGGTGGCCCTGTTCGAACGGCATCTGATCCAGGAATCCCTCGCCCGCAATGGCGGCGTCATCAAGGATGTCATTGCCGATCTGGACACCCCTCGCCGCACTCTCAATGAAAAAATGGCCAAATACGGTCTGAAACGATCTGAATAAGCCTCCTGTCGGCGGATTTTTGCTCATACCTCTTTTCGAGGTGGCGAAAATCCGCCGATTTCTATTTTTCCCTCAAATTATACGCCTTGAATTAAACGGCTTTTTCCATAAATCCAGAATGGCACACCTGTTGCTCATGGGTTCACTGTTGCGATCCATCTCTTTCCAAAGAGTCCGATACCGGACCGCGAACTGTGCCAAGCCGGCATGAACGTCTGCATTCAGGCACGCGTCCAAACCATCCGGATTCACGCACAACGGTTGATGAGGCAGTGGCTAGTCCCAATTCATATCAATCAGGAACAACAGGTGAAGAATGATGAAAACCTTTACGACATCCGTCCCAGGCGTGTCCCGCACAGATGCCAGCCTTGATTGGCTTCAGATGCTGACGGGAGCAAGTCTGATTCTCTTCATGTGGTGTCACATGTTGCTTGTTTCTTCGGTCGTTATTTCTCCGAAGATCATGAACGCCATCGCGTACTTCTTCGAAGCGACGTACATGGCTCAGGTTGGCGGACCTCTTATCTTTTTAACTTTCCTGGTGCATTTCGTCCTCGCTGCGCGAAAAATTCCCTTCCGTGCGGAAGCGCAGACCACTATCTGGCAACATGCCAAAATGATGAACCATCGCGACACATGGCTCTGGGTTGTCCAGGCCGTCACCGCCATGATTATTCTGATTCTGGGTGCCACACACATGTGGGTTGTTCTCAACGACCTGCCTATCACCGCCGCAAAATCCGCAGCTCGGATGCAGCACTTCTGGTGGTTCATTTTTTATATGATCCTCCTCCCCTGCGTCGAGTTGCACGTCAGTGTTGGTTTCTACCGCATCGCCGTGAAATGGGGATTCGTCAAATCCGAACAACGGAAAGGCTTCAAGTTCTGCGAAACGACCTTGTTCTGCATCTTCATGGCCATCGGCATCATCACCCTGATCCGCTTTGTAACGTTAGGCTAACGAGGAGCATCCAATGCAAACATATTATACTGATTTGCTCGTCATCGGGGCCGGACTCGCCGGAGAGCGCGTCGCCTGTGAGGCAGCACAAAATGGCTTCAAAGCCACATGCCTTTCCATCGTCCCGGCGAGGCGTTCTCACTCATCAGCAGCACAGGGCGGTATGCAGGCGGCCCTCGGCAACTGCGCCAAAGGCGAAGGAGACAACACAGACGTCCACTTCCTCGACACCGTCAAAGGGTCCGACTGGGGCTGTGACCAGGAAGTCGCCCGTCTTTTCGCTGACGCCGCTCCCATCGAAATGCGTCGTCTCGCCCACTGGGGTGTGCCGTGGAACCGTGTTGTTCCCGGCAAATCCTTTTTCTTCAAAGGCGGCGAAAAATTTGAGAAATTCGAGAAAAAGGAAAATGAAGGTCTGATCACGGCCCGGTCCTTTGGTGGCACCGCCAAATGGCGTACCTGCTATACTTCGGACGGCACCGGCCACGCAGTCATGTGCACCATGGACAACCGTTGTGCCGAGCTGGGCATCGATGTCTTCGACAAAAAAGAAGCCATCTCCCTCATTCATGATGGCGAAACCTGCATGGGCGCAGTAGTTCGCTGCTTGCGCACCGGCAAGCTCGAAGTCCATCTGGCCAAGGCCACAGCCATCTGTACAGGTGGTTTCGGTCGCATTTACAAGGCCACCACCAACGCAGTCATCTGCGACGGCGGCGGTCACATCATCGCCCATGAAACCGGCATCGTCCCTATCGGCAATCCCGAATCCATCCAGTTCCACCCGACAGGCATCGTCCCCACGGATATCCTCGTCACCGAGGGCTGTCGCGGTGATGGCGGAACCCTGCTCGACTGCAACGAAGAACGGTTCATGAACATCTACGAACCGGACAAGGCCGAACTCGCATCCCGCGACGTCGTGTCCCGCTGGATGACCCATCACATGCGTGAAGGCAAAGGCGTCAAGTCTCCTTACGGCGAACACCTCTGGCTCGATATCCGTCACCTTGGCGACAAGCACATCTCCACCAAACTCCGCGAAGTCGATGAGATCTGCCACCACTTCCTCGGTGTCGATCCCCGGACGGAACTCATTCCAGTCCGCCCGACCCAGCACTACACCATGGCTGGTATCCGTACCAACAAAGACGGCGCAGTCTACGGTCTCAAGGGCCTGTACTCGGCCGGTGAAGCAGCTTGTTGGGACATGCACGGCTTCAACCGCCTGGGCGGAAACTCCCTCGCTGAAACCGTGGTCGCCGGTGGAATCATCGGAAACAAAATCGTCGAATTCCTCAGCGGCTACGAAACCAAGATCGATACAAAAATCGTTGCTTCGGAAGTCAAACGCCAGGAAGAACGAATTCACGACATCACCCATGGCCGCAATGGCAAGCTGAATGTCTATGACGTTCGCAACGAAATGCAGGAAGCACTGATGAGAGGCTGCTTTGTTTTCAGAAACAAGGAAGGCTTGGAAGAATGCGTCTCAACCCTGCAAGGCACCATGGAAAAATCGCGCAAGGTCGCTTTGGTCTCCAACGGCGCTGGTCCCAACCATGAATTGGCTGCGGCACTCAAGCTCGAAGGCCAGGTCAGACTCGCCATGTGTATCGCCCAGGCAGCCTTGATGCGGACAGAATCCCGTGGTTCACACAATCGTGAAGACTTCCCTGAACGAAATGACGCCGAATGGCTCAATCGGACACTCGCCTACTGGCGTGAAGGCGCGGACATGCCCGAACTGCAATACGAAGACACCACCCCTGTCTTTGAGTTGCCTCCGGGTGACCGCGGTTATGGAGGCGGAACCATCATCCCGGCTGACGAAAAGTATGTGAAGGATCGTGTCATCGACAGTCCCGTCACAGAAATCGGCAAGAAGAAGTAACCCGGATCAAGGAAGGAATGTATCATGGGTAGACAATTAAAATTCGAGATATTCCGGTATAATCCAGAAGTCAAAGGAGACGTCCCGCACATGCAGACGTACACCCTTGACGAAACCCCCAACATGACCTTGTTCATTGCACTGAACAGGCTGCGTGAAGAGCAGGACCCGAGCCTCGTGTTCGATTTCTGCTGCCGCGCCGGCATCTGCGGAGCCTGTGCCATGGTCATCAACGGTCGCCCCGGTCTGGCGTGTCAGACCAAAACCAAAGACCAGCCCGGCAAGATCATCCTGCACCCCCTGCCGGTTTTCAAATTGATAGGCGATCTGTCTGTCGACACCGGCGTCTGGTTCCGCGAGATGTACAGCAAAACCGAATCATGGGTTCACACGTCCAAGGTCTTCGACCCCAAGGCGAAAGAAGAACGCATGGACAATGAAGTCGCCGAACAGGTGTACGAACTTGAACGGTGCATTGAATGCGGTTGTTGCGTTTCTGCGTGTGGTACCGCAAGGTTGCGTGACGATTTCATGGGAGCAGCTGCTCTCAACCGTATCGCCCGCTTTGTGGTGGACCCCCGCGACGAACGCGACGACGAACAGTACTTTGAAATCATCGGCAATGACCAAGGCATCTTCGGTTGCATGGGCCTGTTGGCCTGCGAAGACGTCTGCCCCAAGGGGTTGCCCTTGCAAAATCAGCTCGGTTTCCTGCGCCGCAAGATGGGCATCACCGCAATGAAGCAAATCTTCAGGAAGAAATAAAATGCGTACCATACAGACTCACGACATTATCGATGCAGTGGCCAACATGTGTATTCACAGTAACGTTGAACTTCCGGCCGATGTCCGGACCAAACTGGAAGAGGCCATGGCCAATGAGACCAGCCCCTCTGCCAAAGAAGTACTTCGCCAACTTTTGGAAAACGCCGACCTGGCCCAAAACACCAAACTCCCCTTGTGTCAGGACTGCGGTTTAGCCGTCCTCTTCGTGGAAGTCGGCGAAGACGTCCGCATTGAAGGCGGCGGTCTCCGTGACGCCATCAATGAAGGCGTTCGCAAAGGCTATGACGAAGGGTTCCTGCGCAAATCCGCGTGCGATCCGCTGACCCGGGCCAACACCGGCGACGGCACACCAGCCGTCATCCACTTTGACTTCGTTCCCGGCGACACGCTGAAAATGTCCTACATGGCCAAGGGTGGCGGTGCCGAGAACATGTCTCGCGTCACCATGCTGGCCCCGGCACAAGGATGGGAAGGCATCAAGGAATTCGTCATCAACCGAGTGGCCGAAGCCGGTCCCAACCCGTGTCCGCCAACCGTCATTGGTATCGGCATCGGTGGAACCTTTGAACACGCCGCCAAGATTGCCAAGAAATCACTGCTTCGCAAACTGGACGACACCCACCCTGATCCGGACATTGCTGCCAAGGAAAAGGAATTGGAAGATGCGCTCAACGCCCTCGGGATCGGTCCCATGGGCTTAGGCGGTAAAACTACTGTTCTCGGCGTCAAGATCACCATGGAACCATGCCATCTGGCGAGCCTCCCCCTGGCGGTCAACGTCCAATGTCATTCCCAACGACATGAGGAGGTCATACTGTAATGACAGAATACGCACTGAACACCCCGTTGACCGATGAAGACATCTCCCAGCTACACGCTGGCGACGTCGTCTTCCTCTCCGGTACCATTTATTCAGCCCGCGACGCGGCCCACAAAAAGCTCGTCGATCTGCTCGACGCAGGCAAGGAATTGCCCTTCAAGCTGGAAGGCGCGGCCATCTACTATGTCGGTCCCAGCCCGGCCCCTCCGGGTCGCCCCATCGGCGCAGCCGGTCCGACAACCAGTTACCGGATGGATTCCTACGCCCCTCGCCTCTATTCCCTCGGCCTCAAGGCATCCATCGGCAAAGGCAAACGGAACGCCGAGACCAGACAGGCCATGCAGGACCATACCGCGGTCTACTTTGGCGCCACCGGCGGAGCCGGAGCACTGCTCTCCAACTCCATCGTCGAGTCCAATGTCATCGCCTTTGACGAACTCGGCCCCGAAGCCGTCCGAGAGATGAAAGTCAAGGACTTCCCCCTTCTCGTCATCAACGACGCCCACGGAAACGAACTCTATGCAGTTCCGGATCTGAAAGCTGCCGGCATTAAATAAACAACAGTTTAAAGGAGATAAAAATGGCTCTGTTCACCAAAGAAGAAGCGCTGCATTATCACTCCACCGGGAGAAAAGGCAAAATCGAAGTCGTTCCCGTCAAACCGTGTGTCACCCAGAAACAATTGTCCATGGCATACAGCCCGGGCGTTGCCGAAGCATGTCTGGCCATCGCCGACGATGCCACCAAATCCTATGAATACACCGGCCGTGGCAACCTGGTCGGCGTCGTGTCCAACGGCACCGCAGTACTGGGCCTCGGCAATATCGGCCCTGCCGCAGGCAAGCCAGTCATGGAAGGCAAAGGCGTCCTGTTCAAGGTTTTCGCGGATGTCGATGTCTTTGATATCAACCTCGACTCAAACGACCCCGACCAGATTTGCGAAATCACCAAGGCCCTGGAACCGACCTTCGGCGGGATCAACCTCGAAGACATCAAGGCCCCGGAATGCTTCTACATCGAAGAGAAGCTGAAAAAAGAAATGAACATCCCGGTCTTCCATGATGATCAGCATGGAACCGCCATCGTCACCGCCGCCGGCATGATGAATGCCCTCGAAATCTCCGGCAAACAGGCCAAAGACCTGCGCGTCGTGGTTTCCGGTGCTGGTGCGGCTGCCATCGCCTGTACCAACCTGTATCGCGGCATGGGCGTTGCTTTCGAAAACATCGCCATGTTCGACTCCAGGGGCCACATCAACAAGGGTCGGACCGACCTGAATGAATTCAAGCAACAGTATGCGACCGAAGTGGAATACGCCTCTCTGGGCGACGCCATGAAAGGCGCGGATGTCTTCCTTGGTCTGTCCAAGGGTGGCGTGGTCAGCAAGGACATGGTCAAATCCATGTCAGACAACTGCCCGATCATCTTCGCCTGCGCGAATCCGAATCCGGAAATCACCTATGACGATGCCAAGGAAGCCCGCCCGGATTGCATCATGGGCACAGGCCGTTCCGATTACCCCAACCAGGTCAACAACGTCCTTGGTTTCCCCTTCATCTTCCGAGGTGCTCTGGACTGCGAAGCCACTGCCATCACCGAAGAGATGAAGATCGCCGCGGCCCAGGCCCTGGCTGATCTCGCCAAAGAGGAAACACCGAAATACGTCTGTGAAGCCTTTGGCGTAGACACACTGGAATTCGGCATCGACTACGTCATCCCGAAGGCCCTCGACCTTCGCCTGATCGAACACGTATCCGTGGCAGTCGCGAAAGCGGCCATGGACGGCGGCGTTGCCCGTAAAAAACTCGATCTCGACGAATACAAAATAAGCCTGCGTACACGTATCGCAGACTCGGCAGCCCGTATCGGCACCTTTGTCGAATCATACAATCTCGACCTGTAAGAGCCACCCCACCGGGCAGGGAGTTGCGGACCTGCCCGGTTTCTCGAACCCTTCTACCGTATCCTTCACAGGATACTCTCGTCCGAAACGCGGCAAATAACCGCACCAAAACATTGAGGTGAACATGAGTGATACAACAAAAGACAGCGGAAGCGGCAAAAGGATTGGGTTCTTTCTCGGACCAATCGTTTTTGTCATCATGTTGATGGTGCCCGCGCCAGAAGGCATGAAAATCGAAGCATGGCGAGTGGCTGCCGTTACCGCACTCATGGCTATCTGGTGGATCACTGAAGCGATCCCCATTCCAGCAACATCCCTGATGCCTATTGCTCTTTTCCCACTCCTGGGAGTCATGAAATCAAATGCCGCCACAGCACCATACGCCAACCATCTCATCTACTTGTTCATGGGTGGATTCTTCCTGGCCGTGGCCATGGAACGATGGAACCTGCACCGTCGCGTGGCGCTGCACACCATTCGTCTGGTCGGCACCAGTCCGAGTCGAATGATTATGGGCTTCATGCTTGCGACGGCATTCCTGTCCATGTGGGTTTCGAATACTGCCACAACCATGATGATGGTCCCCATCGGCCTGGCCGTTATCCAGCAGGCAACAGGCTTCGACTCTCAGACATTGCGGACCTCGACATCAAATGGTCCCGAATTCAACTTCGGAAAAGGCCTCATGTTCGGTATCGCCTACTCCGCGTCCATGGGTGGCGTCGCGACCATCATCGGTACACCTCCAAACACCATCATGGTCGGCATGGTCGAAAAACTCTTCGGCGTTGAAATCGGCTTTGGCCAATGGATGATGTTTGGCGTTCCTCTTTCGGTCGTCATGCTCGCTCTCTCCTGGGTTTTGCTGACAAAGATCCTGTTCCCCACAGGCAACATGCAGATCGCTGGTGGAGACTCCATCATCAGCAAAGAAATCGACAAACTCGGTCCCATGAGTTCCGAAGAAAAGAAAATCGTGCTGGTCGGCAGCTTTGTCGCCACTTTCTGGTTGGCCCGAGGCTTCCTCAAGAAAGCACCTTTCGTCCTCGATATCATGCCCAACTTTGGCTACATCCACGATGCGACCATCGGTATCCTCGGCGCATTGATCCTGTTTGCCATTCCCACCAACTTCAAAAAAGGTGAATTCCTTCTGGATTGGAAGACAGCCGTCAAAATTCCCTGGGATGTCATCCTCCTTTTCGGTGGGGGTCTCGCCATTGCCAACGGATTTGCCAAAACGGGCCTGGCAACCTACATCGCCAGCCAGCTTGGCGGTCTCGCCGGTTCCAGCCTCATCGTTTTCGTGGCAGCCGTTGTCCTGATAACGATCTTCCTGACTGAAATCACGTCCAATACGGCCACGGCCACCCTGCTCGTTCCCATCATGGGCAGTGCCGCCATTGCCATGGGCGTCCATCCATACGCGACCATCGTCGGCGCCTGCGTCGCAGCGTCTTTCGCCTTCATGCTCCCGGTCGCCACACCGCCCAACGCCGTTGTTTTCGGCAGTGGCTGTATCACGATCAAACAAATGGCTAAAGCCGGACTCTGGCTGAACATATTGGGAACGGTCCTGATTACGGCCTTTGTCGTCTACCTCTTGCCGGCCGTCTGGGGCATCGACCTCTCTATCGTACCGGACTGGGGCATTATTCCCAAGTAATCAACCTCTGTCTGCGAGCGGTCATTTGACCGCTCGCAGACACACCCGTTCCTTCAAACTGACACATTTTGAACAGCCGTTTTCCAACGGCGGAGAGGAAAGATGCGTTCAAATTCCAAAATACTTCCGGTCATTCTGGCCACGATTCTGCTTCTGGCCGTGGCTGTTGTCGGATACATCCAGACAGGTAAAACGCAGCCGATGCCCGTGCGCATCCTATTCAAAAACAATGGCGGAAAAGTGCTCTTTTCCCATCTCGTTCATCACAGGGATTATCAAATCGACTGTGCGTCTTGCCATCACGACTCGGAACATTCGACCATCACCATGGACGATCAGGCTCTGGCCTGCGGTTCATGCCACCCGAATGAATTCAACGAAAATTTCATTGAAGACCACATGGACTCATTCCCGGATGAATCCTATTGCGTCCGGTGCCATCACACGGAATACGACACGGTCATCTTCAATCATGAGGAACACACCGAGTACGCGTCCGAATGTTATGACTGCCACCACGGCGAAGAAATCGAACCCGAACCCCAAAAATGTACCAATTGCCACAAGGCCGACGGTTCGGGCGATCTCATTTCCATGCGACTGGCCGGGCACCAAAGCTGCGGTTCATGCCATGAGGACATGTTCGACAAGGGCTTGTCCAGTTGCAAATCCTGCCATCGTTCTGTGGATATGACGCAGTACGACGGGGACTATTCCTCCTGCGATTCCTGTCATGAAGCCGAACCGAGAGAACTGGTCCTTCCCCGCATGAACGCCTTCCATGACCAATGCATGTCCTGCCACGAAGAAATGGGTGCCGGACCATACGGTCCCGACAACTGCAAACAATGCCACATCAGCAGGTAGACCGATTATGAAAACGCAAACGACACACTCCACTGTTCAGGCGGAAATCCCTCTGAGCCGGTGCTGCCCTCTCGTGACGTGCGGACAAGCCGTCAAACAAGGGGAACGTATCGCCACATCAAACGTCCCTGAAAAAGGCGATATCCATGCTCCTTTTGCCGGAAAAGTCGTCCATGTGGACCCATTTCGCATTCGCATAGACCAAGAAGAAGGCGACACGGTACAGCCTGTTTCTTTCGACGGTCTGAATGCCGAAGAACTCTCTGCGAAACTCCACGAACTCGGCGCGGACATCCCCCCGAGCACTGACGTGGATACCCTGATATTCAATGCGGTAGACGCGGAACAAGGGATTGTCAGTCGCCGCACGCTCCTGCAAAACGCTCACGAGACATTGGAACGCGGTGCCCAGGCACTTGCCGACGTCTATCATCCCATGACCACAACCATGGCCGTGGTTGACGGAGTGAGCACCAGCTTGAACAAAGCAACGACACACGTCATCTCAGAGCAATACCCCGCAGGACTTGATCCATTGGTCGCCAAGGCCGTGACAGGGATCGAAGCCCCGGAAAAGACCCTCGTCATCGGGCTTGAGACCGTCTTTCATGTCGGTCGAATCATGGAAACCGGACTGCCTGTCATGGAAACCATGGTCACCATCCAGGAAAACGGAAAACTGGTGCCCCTCGGCACACCTGTCGGAGCCATCCTCGACGAGGCACACGAACCCGTCAACGACCATGACCGCATCATCCTTGGCGGCGTGCTTCGGGGGACGGCTGCCGCATCTCCCACACAAGGAGTGGATCGCGCCACCAGCGCGGTGACGGTCATCAGCAACCCGGCTCCCGTCGCTCAGGATGCAGCGTGTGTAGGATGTGGCGAATGTGTCCGACGCTGTCCGGCCCGGCTCGATCCCGCGATGATTACCAGTTACGCGGAATTCGGCATGTACGACAAGGCGGCCGCCGCTCATGTGGGAACCTGTTTCGAATGTGGTCTGTGCGGATTTTTCTGCATCGCTCATCGACCCATGCTTCAATACATCCGTCTCGCCAAAAGCGAACTGGCGATGGCAGCGGCACAGGCCGGGGAGGAAAACTAGCCGTGAAACCACTCAATCCATTTACCCTGACAGTCTCTGTCCCACCCCACCGCCATTGCGGTACCACCGTGCGGGACAGGATGCTCAACATCCTCATTGCCATGGTCCCGGCCGCCGTCATGGCCTATGCCACCTTTGGCATGATCGCGGTGCAGGTCATGGCCCTGTCCATGGCAACCGCAACGCTGACCGAACTGGTCTGTGACCGCCTCATGGGACGAGAAAGCGACATCCACAACCTGAACGCCTTTACCGTGGGCCTCTGTTTCGCCTTTCTCCTTCCGGCCTCGGCACCCTGGTGGCTGGTCATCACCGGCAGTGCCGCCTCCATCATTTTGGGAAAAATGGTCTTCGGTCCCTTGGGAGGCAGCCCCTTCTGTGCGCCGTTGGTCGGCTGGGCAATCTGCCGAATCTCCTGGCCCGGATTCATGGACATTGACGCTTCCATGCTCGCAACGGACCTGACATACCCCTTGGCCCAGCTCAAGAACTTCGGTTTGGATGCGATACAGATCACAGACACCAAACAGCTCTTTCTCGGCAAACAGCTCGGCGGACTGGGTGCGGTTCAAATTGCCGGAGTGCTGCTGGGCGGCATGTTCCTGGTGATGCGCAAACACATCTCGTCCATCATCCCGGTCGGCGTTCTCGCCGGAGTCAGTCTCACGGCCTGGATGTTCAACATGGCGGACCCGGCGGTCTATGCCTCGCCGGAATTTCACCTGCTGACCGGCTCCACGGTCTTCGGGGCCTTCTTTCTGGCCACAGACGGACCATCATCACCCAACCGACAAATTCCGATGTTGCTCTTCGGCCTTCTGGTCGGCGCGCTCATCATTATCATCCGAGTCTACGGCGCATACCCCGATGGCGTTCCCTTCGCCATCCTGCTTGCCAATCTGTTCACCCCGGTTCTGGAACGTATCCGTCCCAAACCGTTCGGAGTGAGGTAACCCATGAAAGAGATGCTCAAAATGATGGTTGTCCTGTCGCTGATCTGCGGCATTTCAGGGATCACCCTGGCCACACTCAAAAAGGCAACCACCCCCATCATCGAGGAACAGGTGCTCACCTATGTTCAGGCTCCGGCCATCATGTCCGTCCTGGCCGAACACACGAACAACCCGATCAAGGACCGCAAGAAATTCGATGTGGAAGGAAAGACCGTCACCGTCTTTCCCGCCAAGAACAACGGCACCCTCATCGGCGTGGCCTTTGAAACCGCAGGCAAGGGCTATGGCGGCAACATCGGCGTCATGGTCGGCTTTGACATCCAGGCCATGACCCTGTCCGGCATTGGCATCACCACCATGAAGGAAACCCCGGGGATTGGCGCACGCGTGGCTGAACACGGATACACCACCCAGTTCAGGGGCCACTCCATCGACTCCATGCAACTGAAAAAGAAGGGCGGAGACATCGATGCCGTAGCCGGAGCGACCATTTCCTCAACCGGAACAGTCGCCGCCGTGCAGGAAGCCATCACCATTTTCAACACCCTCAAAACGCAATTCGCGGGCGACTGGTCATAGTCGGTCCCCGGTACGGAGCCAGCAATGAATAGATTGTGGAAGGAATTCTCCAAGGGCCTCTGGAAGGACCTGCCCCCATTCAAGCTTGTCCTCGGATTATGCCCGGTTCTGGCCGTCACCAACACGGCCAACAACGGTATGGGTATGGGCTTGGCGGTCATCTTTGTGTTGACCCTCTCCAACTTTGTCGTCGCCCTGTTGCGAAAGATCATTCCGGCCAAGGTGCGCATCGCCTGTTTCATCGCCATTTCCGCCTCACTGGTGGTCGCGGTCGAACTCCTCATGCAGGCCTACGCCTATCCGCTGTATCAACAACTGGGCATCTTTGTTCCGCTGATCGTGGTCAACTGCATCATCCTTGGCCGCGCCGAAGCCTTTGCCTCCAAGAACTCGCCGCTTCTGGCGGTTGCAGATGGACTGGGCATGGGCATTGGTTTCACCATGTCACTGACCTTTCTCGGCGCATTGCGGGAAGTGCTCGGCACAGGAAAGTTATTCGGCGCCAATGTAGCCTGGAACGGTTTCGAGCCGCTGGGAATCATGGTCGAAGCACCAGGAGCGTTCATCAGCCTCGGAATCCTGCTCGCCCTCATGACCTTTGTGGAAAACATCCAACGCAAACGCAAAGGGCTGGCCGCTGTTCAGGCACCGACCCACGACTGCGGCTCCTGCGGCGGATGTGGCACCACCTCCAACAGCTAATTCAGGGAGAATGAACCCATGCAGGAATATTTTCTTCTCTTCATCGGAGCGATGTTCGTCAACAACATCGTTTTGGCACAATACCTCGGCAACTGCCCATTCATCGGAACGTCCAAGGAAACATCCGTGGCGGTCGGCATGGGGGGTGCCGTGGTTTTCGTGGCAGTCATGGCCACAGCCATCACTTGGCTCGTCCAACGCCATATCCTGATGCCGTTTGGTCTGGGATACCTCCAGACACTGGCGTTCATCCTGGTCATCGCCTCACTGGTCCAATTCGTGGAAATGTTTCTCAAAAAGATGATCCCGCCGCTTTACAAATCGTTGGGTATCTTCCTGCCACTCATTACCACCAACTGTGCCGTCATGGGTATCGCACTCATCTGCCAGCGAGAGGAATTCGGTCTGCTGAAATCCATCATGTTCGCCTTTGCCTCGGGCCTCGGCTTCATGCTCGCGCTGGTCCTGCTCGCCGGAATCCGCGAACGACTCGCTGTTCGACGGCTGCCCATGGCCATGCGAGGAACCCCTATCGGTCTGGTCATGGCCGGACTCATGTCACTGGCATTCTTCGCCTTCAAGGGCATGATCTGAGGAAGACAATGATGACACGAAACAGCACATACCGGGCCTGTCCACAGGTATCATTTTTCAACAGAAACCAATCTGTGCAAAGACACCTCAGCCTTCTGCCGCGAATCGGGCAGGGCAACGCATAAAACTTACGGGGAATCAGCAACATGATAGTGACATCGGGACTGACACTTTTCGGCATAGGCCTCGGGGCCGCAGCCATACTGGGCGTCGCTTCGAAACTCCTCTACGTCAAGGAGGACCCACGCATCGCCTTGATTGAAGACAACCTGCCCGGCGCCAACTGCGGCGGCTGCGGATTTCCCGGCTGTTCGGGCGCGGCCGCGGCCATTGTCGCGGGCAAGGCCCCTGCCTCGGTCTGCATCGTCGCGGACGAAGCAACCAGTGCCGTGGTCGCGGGCATCATGGGACAAGAGGTCATCCAGCGCGAACCGGAACTCGCTATCCGCGACTGCACCGGCGGCACCCGCGCCGAAGAAGCCTTCTATTACGAAGGAGCCTTGGACTGCCGGGCTGCGCACCAATTATACGGTGGCTCGAAATCCTGCCCCGAAGGATGTCTCGGCCTCGGGTCCTGCGTGAAAGCCTGTCCGTTCAATGCCATTCACATGGGACCGGACCGGCTTCCCGTCATCGATCCCACCCAGTGCAAGGCCTGTGGCAACTGCGTGGACGCCTGCCCCCGTGGCGTCATCGCCATTTCCGGTCTCTCCGCCCGGTTGCTCCATCTCAATCAGACAACAGACTGTCTGGCTCCCTGTCGTCAGCGATGTCCGGCACAGATCAACATTCCCAAATACATCGAACAGATCAAAGCCGGGGACTATGACGGCGCGGTCATGACGATCAAGGAACGCAATCCCCTGCTCGTGACCTGCGGTCGCGTCTGTCCCCGTCCTTGCGAAACCGAATGTCGTCGGCAATTCGTGGATGACCCCGTGGCCATCAACATGCTCAAACGATTTGTGGCTGACCGGGAACTCCATTCCGGCACCCGGCTGCCCGTCTCCTGCGCCAAGGATACGGACAAGAAGGTCGCGGTCATCGGTGGCGGTCCCGCCGGACTGTCCTGTGCGTATTTTCTCCGCAGACTGGGCCATCACCCAACCATTTTCGACGCCATGCCCAAACTGGGCGGGCAAACCCGCTACGGCATCCCGGAATACAGACTCCCGAAAGCGGATCTCGACTGGGAGATACAAGGCATCCTCGACCTCGGTATCGAGGCGAAGGTCAACACCAAATTTGGCCGGGATTTCACCATTGAAACCCTCAAGGAAGACGGATTCGACGCTGTTTTCATTGGAATCGGGGCCTGGCAGGCTTCGGGAATGTATGCCGAAGGCGAAGATCTTGATGGCGTCATGGGTGGCATCGAATTCCTCACGGCTCACGCCTTGGGACAAAAGCCCGAAACCGGCGATAACGTCATTGTCGTGGGCGGAGGAAACACCGCCATTGACGCGGCTCGGACCTGTGTCCGGCTGGGAGCAAACGTCACGCTCATGTATCGACGGACCAAAAATGAAATGCCGGCGGATATGGAAGAAATCGTCGGAGCCGAAGACGAAGGCGTCCAGTTCAAATTCCTGGCGGCTCCCGCCCGGGTCGTCGGCGATGAAAACGGCAAGGCGACCCATTTGGAATATTACGAAATGGAACTGGGTGAACCCGATGAGTCGGGTCGGCGGCGGCCAGTCAAGAAAGAAGGCTCCGAAGCCCGCATGGTTGCCAGCCTCATCATTCCGGCCATCGGCCAGAAACCCGACCTCGGCTGTCTGTACGACGACAGCGAAACAGGGACCTGTCCGCTGGAAACCACCCGTTGGCAAACCATTGTCGCGGATGAAAATACCTTTGAAACGGCCATCCCCGGCGTGTTCACGGCTGGCGATGTCTACACCGGCCCGGACCTCGTTGTCTCGGCCATTGGTGACGGCCGCAAGGCGGCCCGATCAATCCATTATTACATGACACAGGACCGGATTCCGGTGTCCGAAACAACGCAAAAAGCAATGATTCCATACACGCTCTTCAAGGAAATCGATCATGTGGAACGGAAACAACGGGCTGTCTTGCCCCATCTGTGCCACGGCGATGACCGCAATTGTTCTTTCAATGAAGTCGAAGGCTCCCTGAGTGAAGCCGACGCCCGCGCCGAGGCAGATCGGTGTCTCCGTTGCGGACTGACTTGCTACGATCACGAGACCACTGTTCAGGACAGTGACCCCGAAAACGCCCGAAACTGATGAACACCATGCCCTACGGAGGGCAGCATACCGCCTCGTCCGCCCCAACGAAACGAACGGCGATTGCTCCGGGAGAAGGAGAACACCACCTTCTCCCGGCCCTCCCCCGGCGCACTGGAAGGAAAAAGGCATGTCAAAAAGTCTCTATATCTCAGCGACCGAGGCCCGCAGCGGCAAATCCGCCATTGTTTTAGGCATCATGCATCTGTTGCGTGCCAACCTGCAACGTGTCGCGGTCTTTCGCCCAGTCATCAGCGACCCGGTGAACGGCGGCAAGGATCATGACATTGATCTCATGCTCCGGCATTTCAAACTCGATCAGGAATACGATCAGGCCTACGGCTACACTTTGAGCGAAGCCAGACGGTTGCTGAACAGTGGTCAGGAAGCCTGGCTGCTGGAAAGCATTCTGAACAAGTTCAAGGAGCTGGAAAAGAACTACGATTTCGTGCTTTGCGAAGGTACCGACTACATCGGTGGCAATGCGGCCATGGAATTCGAGATCAACGTATCCATCGTCTCCAATCTCGGCTGTCCGGTCATGTTGATCGTCAACGGTTTGAACAAGACTGAATCCGATCTGGTGGACTCGACACAACGGACCATCAGCCTGTTCGAGGAACGGGGTCTCGAAGTCATGGGGCTTATCGTCAACCGTGCCCGTCCAAACCTGCCGGACACCGTGCTCGAGGACATCACCGCCAAGACAAAGACGTCGCATCCACTGCTCGCCTATGCCATTCCCGACGATAAGCGATTGGGCAATCCCACCATTCACGACGTCATCAAGTGGTTGGATGCCAGCGTGCTGTACGGACATGGCCGCCTCGACACCCAGGTGGACAACTTTGTGACCGCAGCCATGCACATCACCAACTTTCTCAAATACATCCGGGAAGGCAGTCTGATTATCACGCCCGGCGACCGCATGGATATCATTCTGGCCAGTATCTCGTCCCGCCAGTCTTCATCCTATGACAACATCGCCGGCATCGTGCTCACCGGTGGCATTCAGCCGTCTGAAACGGTCCACCGGCTCATTGAAGGATGGACCGGAGTACCACTGCCCATCCTGATTGTTGATGACCACACCTACAAGGCGACCCAGATACTCCAGTCGTTGCACGGGACCATCGATCCCGAACACCCTGCCAAAATCGCGTCCGCCATCGGATTGTTCGAATCCCGGGTGAACATCGAGGAACTCCGCAAACGACTGGTCACGACCGAATCCAAAAAAATCACCCCGTTCATGTTCGAATACAACCTGATTGAAAAGGCCAAGGCTCCACGGCGACACATTGTATTGCCGGAAGGAACCAGCGACCGCATCATTCAGGCCACGGAAATCCTGCAACGGCGCAATGTGGTGGATATCACCCTGCTCGGCGCCCCCGAGACCATCCAGGCCCAGGCCTCCAATCTCGGCGTGAAACTCAACGGCGCGCAATGCGTGAATCCCTCTGATTCTCCGCAATTCGAACACTATGCCGAACACTATTTCGAAGCCCGGAAACACAAAGGCATCCGCATGGAAGACGCCCGGGACCGCATGATGGACCCCACGTATTTCGGGACCATGATGGTCCAGACCGGGGACGCGGACGGCATGGTCTCAGGCTCGATCACGACCACAGCCCAGACCATTCGGCCAGCCTTCGAATTCATCAAGACGAAACCGGATGCCTCCATTGTGTCGTCCGTGTTTCTGATGTGCATGGGAGACCGCGTGGTCTGCTTTGGCGACTGCGCAGTCAATCCGAAACCGGACGCCCAGCAACTTGCTGAAATCGCGCTCAATTCAGCGGAAACGGCCCGGTTATTCGGCATCGCTCCGTATGTGGCCATGCTGTCATACTCAACCGGCGGTTCCGGAACCGGGGCCGACGTGGAAAAAGTAGTTGAAGCCACAGCCATCGCTCGACAACTGGCCAACGAACGCGGTCTGGATATCCCCATTGAAGGCCCGCTCCAGTATGATGCGGCGGTTGACCCGGATGTCGCCCGGACAAAAATGCCGAATTCGGATGTCGCCGGACATGCCACGGTGTTCATTTTCCCGGACCTGAACACCGGCAACAACACCTACAAGGCCGTCCAGCGGTCCGTTCCCGGATCAACGGCCATCGGGCCGGTTCTTCAGGGACTGAACAAGCCGGTGAACGACCTCAGTCGGGGATGCAGGGTTCGGGATATCGTCAATACCGTTGCCATCACCGCCATTCAGGCGCAGACGAAAAAGGACGCATAGCATGAATATTCTTGTCATCAACTGCGGCAGTTCTTCCCTGAAATATCAACTGCTCAATATGAAAGACGACACCGTCATCGCGTCCGGAGTAATTGAACGTATCGGTGAAGAGTTGGGCATCATCACCCAACGATCGAATCCGGCCAAATGGCCTGACACCAAATCAACGGAAAAACTGTTCATTCGAAACCATGAAGCCGCCATGCGCCTGATGGTCGAAAAACTGGTCGGCGAGGAGTGGGGCGTCATCGAATCCCTCAAAGATATCGACGCCATCGGTCATCGAGTGGTTCAAGGTGGAGAGACCTTTTCCACCCCGGAACTGGTGGATGAAAACGTGATCGAAGAAATTCGAGCGAATATTCCGCTGGCTCCACTGCATGCCCCGAACCTGACCGGGATTGAAATCGCCATGGAACTTTTCCCGCACACCCCGCAGGTCACGGTGTTCGATACGGAGTTCCATCAGACCATTCCCAAAAAAGCTTTCATGTATCCAATACCATTAAACCTTTACAAAGAATTGAAAATCCGTAAATACGGATTCCACGGAACGTCACATAAGTATGTCACAAAACGAGCAGCCACACACCTTGGCAAACCAATGGGAAAAACCAATCTCATCACCATCCATTTGGGAAATGGCTGTTCCATGGCTGCGGTCAAAAATGGTCAATGTGCCGATACCACCATGGGACTGACGCCGCTGGCCGGGCTGATGATGGGGACACGGTGCGGCGATGTGGATCCCGCCATTCTCGCTTTTATCGCCAAGCACAAGAAAATGGGCATCGAAGATATCGACACCATGCTCAACAAGAAAAGCGGGCTGTACGGAATTTGCGGGACAAACGATATGCGGGATATTCATGCCGCGCGAGAAAACGGGGATGCCAATGCCCAGCTCGCCTTTGAGATGTTCGCCTATCGGGTCAAGCTGTTCATCGGCGCGTATCTGGCCGTGCTCGGCACCATTGATGCCGTGGTTTTCACGGCGGGAATCGGAGAAAACGACGCCCACGTCAGGGCACTGGCCTGTAAAGGGCTTGAACCACTGGGAATCACAATAGACCAAGAAAAGAATACACTTCGAGAACCGGGAACACGCACGATCAGTGCCGATGACAGCCCCATTTCCATCCTCATTGTCCCCACAAACGAGGAGCTGGAAATTGCGAAGGAAACAATGGCTTTGGTCAATGGTTAACTATATATTTTAGACTAAAACAGTTATACAAAAATGGAGCATGACATGTCCAAGATGAAAACCATGGACGGTAATACCGCCGCTGCCTGGGTTGCCTATGCAATGAGCGAAACGGCCGCCATCTACCCCATCACCCCTTCGTCAACCATGGGCGAAATCGCCGATGAATGGGCCTCGCAAGGCCGCAAAAACATCTTCGGCCACACCCTCAATATACGTCAGCTCCAATCCGAAGCCGGCGCAGCCGGTGCAGTTCACGGTTCCTTGGCCGGTGGCTCATTGACCACCACATTCACGGCATCACAGGGACTTTTGCTCATGATTCCAAACATGTACAAAATTTCTGGAGAACTCAATCCCTGCGTTTTCCACGTCTCCGCTCGTGCGGTCGCGGGCCACGCCCTGTCAATCTTCGGCGATCATCAGGATGTCATGGCCTGTCGCCAGACCGGATTCGCGCTGCTTGCCGCAGCCAGCGTCCAGGAAGTCATGGACCTCTCCCTGGTGGCACATCTGTCCACGGTGGAAGCGTCTGTTCCGTTCGTTTCTTTCTTTGACGGATTCCGGACCTCGCATGAAATCCAGAAAATCGAAACCATCGACTACGACGACATGAAGCCGTTGTTGAACACGGAAAAGCTCGAAGCCTTCCGTTCCCGGGCCATGAACCCGGAACATCCGAACATCCGTGGAACCGCCCAGAACCCGGATATCTACTATCAGGGTCGTGAAGTGGCCAATACCTATTATGACGCCATTCCCGCCATTGTCGAAGAGTACATGGACAAGGTTTCGGCCCTGACCGGTCGCGCATACAAACCGTTCGATTATGTAGGTGCCCCTGACGCCGAACGGGTCATCATTTCCATGGGTTCCTCCTGCGAAACCATTGAAGAAGTGGTCAACCACCTGGTGGCAAACGGCGAAAAGATCGGCCTCATCAAGGTCCGCCTGTACCGTCCGTTCTCGGCCAAGCACTTCCTGTCCGTACTGCCAAAAACAGCGTCCATCGTGTCCGTCCTCGATCGGACCAAAGAACCGGGTGCCCTGGGCGATCCCCTGTATCAGGATATCTGTACTTCGCTGATCGAAAAAGGCGAAGGTCCGAAGGTTCTCGGTGGCCGCTACGGTCTCGGGTCCAAGGAATTCACCCCGGCCATGGTCAAAGCCATTTACGACAACATGGCTGCCGCCACTCCGAAGCAGCACTTCAACGTCGGCATCACTGACGACATCACCAATTCCTCGCTGGACGTGGCCGATGTCCTCGACACCACGCCCAAAGGCACGGTCCAATGCAAATTCTGGGGCCTCGGCTCTGACGGAACCGTTGGTGCAAACAAACAGGCCATCAAGATCATCGGTGACAACACCGACATGTATGCACAGGGATACTTTGCCTACGATTCCAAAAAATCCGGCGGCATCACCATTTCCCATCTGCGTTTCGGCGACGAACCGATCCAGTCCACCTATCTGGTCACGGCCGCTGACTATGTAGCCTGCCATAATCCCAGCTACGTCACTCAATACAACGTACTCGAAGGGATCAAGGATGGCGGCACATTCGTGTTGAACTGTGCCTGGACCGCCGATGAAATCGACGCAAAACTGCCCGCAGCCATGCGTCGAACCATTGCGCGGAAAAATCTCAAATTCTACACCGTTGACGCCGTGAAAATCGCTGGCGAAGTCGGTCTTGGTGGCCGTATCAACATGGTCATGCAGACCGCGTTCTTCAAACTGGCCGACGTCATCCCGTTTGACCAGGCCATCACCCTGCTCAAGAACGGCATCGAAGCCGCGTATGGCAAGAAGGGACCGAAAATCGTCACCATGAACTATGCCGCTGTGGACAAGGCTCCCGACGCGATCGTCAGCATTGACGTTCCCGCAGGTTGGGCAGACCTCGCCGACGATGTGATCGAGGGAAAAGACGAACCGGATTACGTCAAAAACGTGATGCGCCCGATCCTGGCTCAACAGGGCGACAAACTCCCGGTCTCCGTATTCTCGAAAGACGGAACCGCCCCGCTGTCCACGGCAAAATATGAAAAACGTGGCGTGGCCATCATGGTCCCCGAATGGATCGCTGACAACTGCATCCAGTGCAATCAGTGCGCCTTTGTCTGTCCACACTCCGCCCTGCGCCCGGTCCTCGTGACCGAAGACGACACGGCAAAGGCCCCGACCGGTTTCACGACCACGGAAGCCAAGGGCAAGGACGTCAAGGGACTGCGGTACAGAATGCAGGTCAACACCATGGACTGTCTGGGTTGCGGCAACTGCGCCGACATCTGCCCGGCCAAGGACAAGGCGTTGGTCATGAAGCCCCTTGCCACGCAGACCGAAAACCAGGTTCCCAACTTCGACTTCACGGAAACCGTCCCATATGTCGATGCTTTCAAACGTGACACCGTCAAGGGTTCCCAGTTCCGTCAATCCCTGTTGGAATTCTCGGGAGCATGTGCCGGATGTGGCGAAACCCCGTATGTGAAAGTGCTGACCCAACTCTTTGGCGAACGCATGGTCATTGCCAATGCCACGGGTTGCTCCTCGATCTGGGGCGCATCCGCACCATCCACCCCGTATTGCACCAACCGTGACGGTTTTGGTCCGGCATGGGGCAACTCTCTGTTTGAAGACGCCGCCGAATTCGGTTTCGGTATTGAAATGAGTATCTCCAACCGCCGCAACACCTTGATTGAACTGGTTGAAAAAGCCATTGAAGAGACCTCCGGCGATATCAAGGCCACACTCTCCGGTTGGCTCGCCGCCAAGGATGACGCGCAGGAATCCGAAGCATGGGGCGACAAGCTGAAAGAAGCCCTCAAAGGCGAAACCTCTGACCTGCTCGGTGAAATCGCGGACAGGGCCGACCTGTTCACCAAAAAATCCATCTGGATTTTCGGTGGCGACGGCTGGGCCTACGACATCGGCTACGGCGGCGTGGACCATGTCCTCGCATCCGGCGAAGATATCAACATCATGGTACTGGACACCGAGGTGTATTCCAACACCGGCGGGCAGTCTTCCAAGGCCACCCCGCTCGGCTCTATCGCGAAATTCGCGGCCGCAGGCAAAAAGACCGGCAAGAAGGATCTGGGCCGCATGGCCATGACCTATGGCTACGTGTACGTGGCTCAGGTCGCCATGGGTGCCAACAAGCAGCAGTTGCTCAAAGCATTCAAGGAAGCCGAAGCCTACAAGGGTCCGTCCCTGATCATCTGTTACGCGCCCTGCATCAACCAGGGTATCAAAAAGGGCATGGGCAAGACCCAGCTCGAACAGAAACTGGCTGTTGATTCCGGCTACTGGCCGCTCTATCGCTTTGACCCGCAACGAATCGAACAGGGTAAGAACCCCCTGCAAGTCGAATCCAAGGCCCCGGACGGCACCTTGCAGGAATTCCTGTCCGGCGAAAACAGGTACGCCATGCTTGAACGGTTCCACCCGGAACTGTCCAAAGCCTATCGTGCCCAGATCGAAAAGGACTATGAGGAACGGTACGCCACCCTCACCCGTCTGGCCAAAGCGGACTACAGCAAACCAGTCCCCGAAACCGAAGAGCCATGTGCAACCGGCGTTTCCGCCGAAAGCCCCGGCACAGGCGAGACCTGTGACGACGGCAGATAGTCGCAAATAACACGGGAGACACTTTGTGACCGCAACATAAAGATCTCAACTCCTCTAGGACTGACCCGTGTTACGGGCCTCCTGTCATGTGACAGGAGGCCCATTTTTTATCCATAAACTATCTGGTATCCGAACCGATCACGCCCCCAATTCCCGAACCGATCACGCAAAAACACCCCCCATTCCCGAAGGAATGAGGGGTGTCAGTCGTTCTGGGAGATCGTACACGACCCCCGCTGCCACATATGCTGTGCCAAAATCTAGTTGCGAGCCGTGACGGACGTCGCCTGGACTTCGGTATACATGAAATCCTGAACAATCAGACCAGTCACATCAACCTCGGCCTTCATCGCGGCAACCTTGTTCATTTCACCATCGTTCACGTGAACCAGCAGTTCGCCCGTGCCGTCGGAAAAAAGGAAACTCTTGTCGTTGATGACCTTCACAACTTCACCCGTCAAAACCACGTTGGTGTCAATGGCAGACGCCTTGGCTTCGGCCACGGTCAATACCTTGGTCGGTCCGGCAATCGCTGAGGTAACAAACACACATAACAAAAACAGAAAAATCAGACTAAAACGTTTCATGACACTATCCCTTTTTTTATAATTCGCTGTGTAAATCTGAGCACCAAGCCCTTGATAGGTCGACTTCTAACACACTCTATTAAAAAGGCCAGAAAAATCTTTGCTTATAACATATTGATTTTATTCATTTAATGAAAAAACTTTCAAATTTAACTGATTAGTCAATCAATATTTTGGGCAAAATATCACATTCTCGCTCCTCAACGGGCAAAAAACACTCCATGAGCAATTTCAACAAAAACGAAAAAATTCAAAACAAGAAAAACCACCAATCAATACCCAATTCTCGAAAATGTGTGTGGCAAAAATACGGACCAAACATGTCATGATCTGCGACATGTTTGGCATAAACTCAACCGTGACGGACATGAGTCAACCGCGTTTTTCTGCTGCTGCCTCCCGGTATGGAAAACACATTTGAAAAAGAAAGACTCCTCCATAAAAAAAAGACCCTCGCAAACAATTGCAAGGGCCTTACTGCCATTTTCAGCAATAGAGACGGCTGCATCGAAACTGCGACCGTCATCCCTGCTTCGAAATGACTATCCTTTCTTGACGACTGACGTTTTCAACATCATGGAGCCAAATCCTGGAATCTTGCAGGAGATGTCATGAATACCGTCTTCCGGCTCGACCAGTCTGATATTCTTGACTTTCGTCCCCTTTTTGATGGGGGAGGACGCGCCTTTGACCTTCAGATTCTGGGTAATGATAACCGTGTCTCCGTCGACCAACACGTTCCCATTAGCGTCCTTGTAGACTTTTTCAGCCACATCTTCGGCCTGAAATTCACAGCCACATTCCGGACACACTAAAATACTGCCGTCATGATACACATATTCGGATTTGCACTGTGGGCAATTCGGTAAATTTTCCATACGCTCCCAACTGATTGGTGTTATATATTGTTCAAAGTGGGGGGAATACATAAAAGGGGTCCGGGAATCAAATCAAAAAAACGCCATCCTCTTTCGGTCTCGTCCCATTCTGACGCCCTATTTAACCATATATTTGAGATCTGAGGTGGAAGTGGGATAGGCCCACAAAAAATTGGCAAGGGCCGATGCCGAAATGTTGAATTGTATGGCCAAGGCAAAGACATTCACCACCTCGGCGGCATTGTGCCGAAGAATGTGTGCTCCGAGAATCAAATCCGTGTCCGCATCGATCAGCACTTTATAGGCCCCATATTCTTCACCTATCCGTTTGGACGATGGCCAGTCGGTCGTGTCTCCCTGGTTCACTCGATACTTCAACGATTGTTCCCGGGCCGCTTCTTCGGTCAAGCCGACCGAGGCAAGGGTGGGGATGCTGAAAACCGCAGAAGGAACAACCGTCTCATCGACCTCATGCGAATTGCCATGAACGATATTCAGGGCCGCGATCTGCCCTTCCCTATCTGCAACCGGCGCCAGCATATACGGCGTATCCGCACAATCTCCAATAGCGTACACCCTCGGATTACTCACACTCTGCAAGAAAGAATTGACCTCCACGCCCTTGGAAGAAAACGCCACATTGCCCATATTTCCATCAAGCACCGTCAGGTTGGGATGCCGTCCGGTCGCTTCAATAATAAGGTCGGTTTCGATCACGGCTCCCGAAGCGGAATGCACGGAATAGCCGGTCTCGGTTGCCACAATGCGTTCAGGAACCACCCCGAGCTGAACATCAATCCCTGCGGCAGCACTGGCCTTGAGCAAAACCGCAACCAAATCATCTTCAAATGCCCGCAAAGGGCGAGCGGATCGATGCAGGATATGCACGGCAGACGCGCCTCCACGAATGGCCACATGAGCGAATTCAAAGGAAATAAAGCCGCCCCCAATAAAGGTGACTCGCTCAGGCATCTTTTCCATATCAAGAAAATATTCGCTGTCGCGGGCGAGTGCTCCCCCTTCAATCGGCAACTGATTTGGAAGCGATCCCGTGGCGAGCACAATGGTTTTTGCCGTGAGAACCTGACCACCAACCTCGATCTGGTCGTCCGCTCTCATGCGGGCCGTCCCGTTGAAAGTCGTGACACCACTCGCATCCCAATGGGCCTGAGCGGCCTCCGATCGCCCCTGCAAAAATTCGTTTTTCAACCGCTGCAACGCCCCCCAGTTGGTCCGCACCTCCCCTTCAAGCCCACGCCCGAGCAAATGAGACACCGAAGCGACACTCTCTGCGTTACTCACCAAATATTTTTTGGGCTGACATCCCCGCAAGGCACAGGTCCCGCCATATGGACGCTCGTCAACAATGGCAATCGTCATATTCGAATGCTGTTTCAGCCCGGCAACGGCATAGTAGGCAGCAGTACCAGACCCAACAACCACAACATCAAATGCTCTTTTTTTCATATCGATACCCGACTTTCACTGGTCACAACGGAGATATCATAGTCCCTCTCCGTCTTCCGTTTCCCCGCCTCATTCAAAGTATTTTAACGCTATCATGATTTTCTTTAAAAAACAGGGTATGAATCTGACATGACTCCAATTGACAACCAATGTCCTGACCGTATGGGCAAACAACAATGCACAATTAAAACGGTGTCCGTCTCACACAGACACACTCATTTTCACCAAGAGATTTTCATGAAAACACCCCACACGCTCGACACGATATGGTAGCACTTTCCACGCCGTTTTCATGGCTGAAAGCGGCACGAATTCCTTCGCAGACCTATATTTTTCTTCCGTTGTTACTTGGCGAAATCATCGCCCTGAGCACGGGACAGCCTTTCGACGTTTGGACCGTGGTACTTGTCCATCTCTTTGGGCTAACCATTCAGCTCTATATTGTCTTCGCCAATGATTACGCTGATCAGGAGACGGACCGACGCAATATCACCTTCACCCCATTCTCGGGAGGATCTCGGGTACTTGTCGATGGGGACCTGCATCCACACGCCATTCTGACAGCGGCCAGGCTGATGGCGATATGCAGTATAGTCATCGGAAGTGGACTCAGCGTGCGAGGCGAAACGATTTTTCCGGTGTTGCTGGCGGCTGCGGGCGTGGTTTTGCTCTGGATGTACAGCTACCCGCCGATCAAGCTGTCATACAGAGGTGGAGGGGAACTGCTGCAAATGATTGGGGTCGGCGTTGTCCTGCCGCTCATGGGCTACTCGGCCATGACTCAGGGCATCCATCATTTCTCATGGGAGTTTCTGAAGGTCATTCTTCCCACCCAACTGGCGTGCGCCATCGGGACCGCCGTCCCAGACGAGCCATCTGATCGAATCGGTCAAAAAAGGACCATCCCGGTTCTGCTGGGACCAATCGCATCCCGAATACTCGTCATCGCGCTCCACAGCTTGACGGCGGCACAACTCATCGGGCTTTTCCCACCCACGTCCGCCCACCTGTTCGCATGGTTTTCGATAATTTTTCTGACGGCATCCATCCTTGGCCAGCTTTTTTTCATTACCAACAAACCCGGCTCCTCCGGCGTCCTGATTTTCACCCTATTGTCCATCCTGTCCACCCTGACAAGCATGACCATCCTCTGCCTGCATGATTGGTTATGAAGGAAGGGGGCTACAAAATAGAATTGGCCAAAACCCAGATAACGAATCAGGAAAAAATACTCGTCTTATTGCAAGAAATAAACGACCATATCAAGTCAGCCTAACGTTTCAGCACGGCCATCAAAGGGGCCTTACAAGCCAAAGCTAAATAGGAAATAGACCAAGGGTCGGGGTGAAAGCTCCGGCCATTTTTGTTTTGTTTAACCTTGGCATTTTATACACGAAGAAGTATACGAATAACGAACAAATAAACACACGTTTACACGCGACGCGCCCAAAAAAGCAACAAGAGATGAAGCATCTCCTATTGATCTGATCGACGGAGACGACCTCGTTGAGATGCTCAAAAAGCTTCGGCTCGGGGTAAATGTACAAATGGTGGAAGAAGTTGAAGTTGATCGCCAGTGGTTCGAGAACATCTAAATGGTGAGTATGCAAAGATGGCACGGATAAAGTATATCAAGATTGAAAACATCAAAGGAATCAAGAAACAAAATTTTCCATTTGAATTGATTCCCAATAAACCAACAATATTTGTAGCCTCCAATGGTTTCGGTAAATCATCCTTTGCTACGGCTTTCAATGCAATGAATAGAAATCGAATCAAGTTGGAGGAAAACGAGCAGCACGAACTTAACGAAGCCAATCAGCCAATCATAAAAGTCGGATACTCAGAAAATAACCGCGATGTTCAGGAGTTATCAGCAACAAGCGGTTCGAACGAAATATTCAAAGAATTTGACGTTCAAGTCATCAGAAATCCCATCCAGGCAAAGCACACAAAGAAAAACATGGGGAGGTTCACAGCAGTTAGTTCATACATGTGCGTTCCCCCAATTATCTTGATTGACAAAATTCCTAAAAAGCAAAAGTCTCCATACTCCTTCACTAACTGCCGAAGATGGTTTGGTAATAACGGCAAAGTTCTTCCCAACATATCATCTGATCTGAATGATTCGAACTTGGTCAGCCAGATATCCCGAAAGATCGACCTCAGCAAACTAATTCAGGTGAAGCCCACAAAAGCGATCCAAGCACTTCAGTCTGAGATAAACCAACTTAAAGGAACCAAAGGTACTATTATTGGGGCAATCAGCCAGGATCAGATTGATCCTTTAAGAAGTGTCAAGAGGCTCAAAAGACTCGCATTAATTTTGGAAAGATTTGGATCAAGCTATGACACAAAAGCTGAGTACTACCTGTCAGCCATTCAAATCGTACAAACGTTCAAATCAAATGTTAAAGCATTTAAAGCATACTGCAATTATTGCACATACTGCTTTGATGAAGCGAGATTAAAAGAGTCTTTTGAAGTACTCAAACCAACATGGAAGAAGATCAAACCCACAAAAATCAAGGACCAACTGATTCTCGACTTCCCAGAAGCTCAGCACATATCAAACGGAGAAAGAGATATTCTTTGTTTTACGGCAATGCTTATAAAAGCAGGAAGTCGGCTTAACGGAGAAAAATGTATTCTGATCATTGATGAAATATTCGACTACCTTGACGATGCGAACCTTGTATCTGCTCAATATTACCTCACTAAAATGATTAAAAAATTCAAGGAGAATAAGCGCCAGCTATACCCAATCATACTCACCCACCTAAACCCCTGCTACTTTAAAAACTTCTGTTTTAAAGATCAAAAAGTACACTACCTTGAGAAGAAGGATAAACGACATGACCGAAAGGTACATGATCTAATAGTCAAAAGAAGCGACCCATCCGTCAAAGACCATCTCGGGAGACACTACCTCCACTTCCACTCTGCTGACGTTGATCTAACTCAACAGTTTGCAACCCTAGGTCTGGACAGCAGCATATGCACTTCTCAAACTTTCAAACAGCACATATTTAATGAACTCAAAAATTACCTAAGCAACCAAAATTATGATCCGGTTTCAGTTTGTTGTGCTATAAGAGTCAAAATTGAAGAGCTCGTTTACGACCATCTTGACCCTGCCTACCAGCCAAACTTTCTCGACACAAATAAGACTGCTAACAAACTAATTTTTGCTGAAGAAAACGGGTTAAACATACCGAGCCCCTTTTTCCTACTCGGGATAATATACAATGAAGCAATGCATTTCCCGCCAACTCAAGACAATTTTACTCCACTGTTTTCCAAACTGAACAATCAAACCATACGCCATATGATCGAAGAAGTTATCGATTGGCAATTCCAGCAAGGCATTGCATCAAAAACCTGACCCATCCCATTTTCCAAGTAATTCCGAAGTGATAAGTGCATCCAGCCGGAAGCCGCGGCAAAACAGTCCACTCCAGCCCTGCTCGATTACAACTTAAAAACAAAATATGTCCAATGAATATGCCCGGTGATTTCCGGGCTAATACAAAAGAAAAAGCCCTTACACATTCGTGTAAGGGCTTGATCTTTTAGTGGCGGAGCCGACGAGACTCGAACTCGCGGCCTCCGGCGTGACAGGCCGGCGTTATAACCAGCTTAACTACGGCTCCGCACTATATATACAGGGTGTTAAGCAAACCCTCTATGTCAAATTGGTGGGCGCTACAGGGCTCGAACCTGTGACCCTCGCCTTGTAAGGGCGATGCTCTCCCAGCTGAGCTAAGCGCCCGCAGGAAGGGAGTGTTTATCGTGGCTCGCTGCGCTTGTCAATAACTTTTTTCAAAATAATCTAGCGCGTTTCGAGAACTCCTCATCCGCGTTCAGCGAAAGGGATACTGCCCACACAAAGCCTGTTTGTCAATGGGTTTTTTCATTTTTTTTCAATATGACAAATATCCGAAATTCATAGACTATTTGATAGACCACAACAGACGGTTTCCCTTCCGCGACAACCACCCCAAAGGAAGCCCCCGATAGTACAGGCCAACCGGGCCTTTTCCCGATGTCCAACGGACGCTTCGGCCAGTGAAAAGCTGCTCCAAAACCGCGATGTCATCCACATCCAGAATATCCAATTGGCTCTTTTCTGGATGCGAAGGAAGCAGGATTCGAGCAAGGCCACCGGGCAAAAATTTCAGTCGATCGCCCTTGCCTGCCACTTTTCCCAATGGAAATCCCTGCCAACGAACCGTACCCGGCACCCGTTTCAATGCCTGCTCCGGCAGAAAAAACGCCTTGCCACCAAAATTGTACACATCGCCTGCGGGCAAATTTTCCAGACACAGGTGGTCGCCGCCAATCACTCGGGAAAGACGCACCGGAGTTCCTGGCAACTCCCTTTGAACAATCTTCTCGGGAACCAGGGTCTCGACCGACGTTTTCTTGCGGAATCGGGCCAAAAAGAACCCCTGCCCCGCCGAATCTTCGGACACCCGCAAGACGCCGTCCATGCCATCCATGAGCGGCGCGCCAAACACGAAGCCCTCCGGCTCGGACAACGGCTCCAACTCAAGGTCCAGCGTTTCCAACGCCCATGCCACCTGTTCCTCGTTCTCCTCGATGTTTGTGGTGCAGGTCGAATATAATACCACGCCGCCGGGTCGCAGCAGTCCTGCCGCCTTTTCAAGCAAGACTTTTTGCAACGCGATCAGCGGAGCGGTCTTGGTCCCGGACCAAACATCCATGACCTTGGGATTCTTGTCTGCCGTGCCCCATCCGCTGCACGGGGGGTCCAGTTGAATGTATTCCCAAGACTGTTCCGGGAACGGCAAATCCTGCGCCATGGCCTTGGCAGTCACCGCGTTGATGGACCCGGTCCGCCGCAGATTCGCCCGCAAGGTTCCAAGTCGGTCCGCAGACGGCTCCGACGCGAACACGAAACCGTGAGGACCGACCAGTCGGGACAGAAGACTCGTCTTGCTACCGGGAGCAGAGCACATGTCCAGCACGCTCGCACCCTTTGGCGGAGCCAGAGTCAGGGGTGGAAGCATGGAAGACCTGTCTTGAATATATATCAATCCGAACCGGGACGCCAAACTTTCACCCAAAGGAAATGGTTCATGGGTCAATTTTCGGGCACCGGCAAAAAACGGCTCGGGTTCAAAGGCAAATCCTTGGGCGACAAGCAGACTTTCCACAAGCGGAATGGCGGTGTCGTCGCACACAAGGCGAAATGTTCGTCCAAACGTGGGCATACAAACTCCTGGGCGGTTAGCGGGTCATTCTCGAATGACTGACCAATTTTTCGAATGCAGCCATACCGGCTTCCGTGCGACCTATCAAGCTCCTTGCGCTTTGCATACCGGGACGGAAACTGGTACAAGGTTCTGCCGTACTGTCTGGCACGGTACCCTAAAAACGACATCTGTACCGAATATCACCATTCCTCGGAGGAATATATGACCCATCGACGTATTATCACCGCCTGTCTCGCTCTCATGGCGACCATGCTTCTGGCTGCTCCGGCCCTGGCCTCGGGAGCCAAGACCTTCGCTGTTGTCCCATTCACGTACAATGGTCCGCAAAAATATTCCTATTTCCCCAAGGCCTTTCAGGCCAGTCTGGAAAGCGATTTGGAATGGTTGGGACAGGTCGAACCCACCGACAAGAACATGTCGGATATCACAACGCCGTCCAACAAAGCCGACGCGCTCAACTCGCTGCGGGGGCACGGTCTTGATTATCTCGTCTTTGGCGATATCGCGATTCTCGGAAAAAACGCCCATATCAAGATGGAAGTGGTGAGTGAAGACGGCAAGTCCTGGGTACAAAAAGGCGAAATGGGACTGGATGCAATCACGACCTGGCTGGACGGACAGAGCAAGACCATTCAAGGCGATGTCTTCAATCGTCCGGGCTACGGCACCACACAGGCGGTCATGGACAAGGAAATAGATGTCGAAAAGCCGAAAACGCCCATGTCCTCCGCAATCATTCCGGCTGACGGAGGCGGATACACGCAGGACAACCTGAACCCGCAGTTCCGCTATGAAGGTGGCACCAGCACCGCCGGACGATGGAGAAGTCAGGCCATGCGCTATTCCTCATATGGAATGTATGTGGCTGACGGAGACGCCGACGGCCAAAACGAAGTTTTCATTCTCCAGAAATCCGCCCTGTCCGCCTATCGGTTCAAGGACGGCAAGCTGCAACATCTGTCCACTTTCAAACTGCCGGCCAACGTCATGAGTGTACGGCTCGAAGTGGCTGATCTCAACAGGGACGGCCTGCCCGAATTCATCGTCGGCGGCTATCAATTCGAATCACAATACGGCATCAAGGCCCCGAACGGCCAGCCCCGATCAAGCATCCTGTCCTTTGAAGGCGGCAAGTTCAAATATGTCGTCAAAAAATACAGCAAATTTCTCGGTATTCTGCGCATCCCGCCGACATACATGCCCATTCTGGTCGCCCAGAAAAAAGGCCAACGGTACCTGTTCGACAAATACATGTATGAAGCCTTTGTCAAAGGGGATTCCATTTCCCTGGGACAACGCATTCAGGCACCGCCCTTCGGCTCTGTCTATAATATGACATACCTGCCACAGGAACTCGGTTACAATTATGTGATTCTGAGCAACAAGAACAAGCTCGTCACATACAGCCAGACCATGGAACGACTCAACGAGTCCGACGCGACCTTCAACAGCTCCGGGGTGGTCATTCCCACCGCCGACAAGATGGTGGGCATGGGGCCCGGCGTGACCGAAGAACGGATCATGAACTACAATGTGCCTATCAGGATGATAACCGCACCGCTCACGACCAAGAAATACGAACTGCTGATCAACAAGGATCTGTCGGCGTCCGCACAGGTCTTCAACAGCTATCACTACTTCACTCAGGGTGAAATTCACTCTCTGGTCTGGGACGGCGTGGGAATGAATCTCGCGTGGAAAACCCGTCGCATCAAGGGACAGGTCTCCGACATCGCACTGGCCGACCTGAACAATGACGGCAACAAGCAGTTGTGTGTTCTGGTCAACACCTTTGCCGGAATCGGCTACGGCAACCGGAAAACCGTGGTCGTGGCATACGATCTAAACCTGCAATAAATAACGATTGTCACACGAAAGGCTATCACCCGCATGAACACAAGG
This sequence comes from Pseudodesulfovibrio sp. JC047, assembly GCF_010468615.1. Classification (NCBI taxonomy): domain Bacteria; kingdom Pseudomonadati; phylum Thermodesulfobacteriota; class Desulfovibrionia; order Desulfovibrionales; family Desulfovibrionaceae; genus Pseudodesulfovibrio; species Pseudodesulfovibrio sp. JC047. The sequence continues at coordinate 188,751 of NZ_WUEH01000004.1, forward strand.
AGAGCAATGCGTAAATTTGTACGACTGACAGGGGCCGGTTTTTTGCTGGCCTGCCTGATGAGTGTTTCGGCTCTGGCCGGGACCACGTTGACCTATGCGAACTTCCCGCCCGCTCCGACATTCCCCTGTGTCCAAATGGAACAGTGGAAAGCCGAAGTCGAGAAGCGAACCAACGGGGCTCTCGCCATCCAGACATTTCCCGGGTCCACCCTGTTGGGTGCAAAGAACATGCTCAGAGGTGTTCAAACAGGTCAGGCTGATATCGGATGTATTTCCACATCCTATTATCCCGGCGTGTTTCCCCTCATCTCCGTGGTCAACCTGCCGGTGGCGTTCACATCCACCGAGGTGGCCAGCAAGGTCATGTGGGACCTGTTTCAAAAATACCAGCCGGATGAGTTCAAGAATGTCAAAGTCCTGACCGTCTTCACGTCGGCCCCGTCCCACATCATGAGCACGGTGGCCGTCAAGCAACTTTCGGACCTCAAGGGACTGGAGCTTCGCGCTTCTGGCTCCATCTTGAAGATATTGAACGGCCTTGGCGCGCAAGGTGTGGGAATGCCCATGTCGCAAACCCCGGAAGCCTTGCAAAAAGGCATCGTCAAAGGGCTTGTCTCGTCATACGATGTCCTGAAAGACCTGAACTTTGCCGAGCAGTGTCAGTACGAAACCGTCACCAACCTGCCAGTGTATCCGTTCGTCGTCATCATGAACAAGGCCCGCTGGGAATCCCTGCCTGCCGAAACCCAAAAGACGCTCGACAAACTCAGCCGGGAACAGGCCATCTGGACCGGGCAATATCTGGACGACTACACCACCAAGGCCCTTGCCTGGGCCAAGGGAAAATATCAGGTGGATGTTTTTACCCTGACGGACGCGGAATACGCCGAAATCAGAAAACAGGGCGAACCGCTCATCGCCGCCTGGAAAGCCGACGCCATCGAGGCCGGACTTGATGCAGAAGCCATTCTGGCAGAAATGCTCGCGCTCAAGGCGAAATACGAAACGGATTAACACGAACAACACACGCCCCTGTCACACGACGGGGGCGTTTTTTTTGAGAAAGACATGATAGACACTCTCGATACAATCAGTGGCATTATCGCCAAAATTCTCGCGGCATTAGCCGGAACATTCCTTGTGGCCATGATGCTTCTGGCCTGTGCGAACATGATTTTGCGCGCGGTCTGGGCACCGCTACAGGGGACCTTCGAACTGATGGGATTCATGGGCGCGGTGGTGGCCACCTTTTCACTGGCTTTTGCCCAACGCAAGAAAGCCCATATTGCCGTCGGTATCCTGCTGGCCCGATTCCCGGCCCCAGTTCGACGGTTGACCGATGCGGCCACCAGTACCTGTTCCTGCATCTTCTTTCTCCTGGCAGGCGTGGAGACATGGAAATGGGCCGCATTTCTGGTCCAAACCAACGAGGTTTCCGAAACACTTCAGATCATCTATCATCCATTCGTGTTTGCCGCCTCGGCCGGGTGTCTGGCCCTGGCCTTTGTACTGGCTGTTGATACGCTGAAAATCCTGACTGCGGAAAAGGTGGCGTAATGGACCCGATCACCATCGGCATCGTGGGCACCGTAGTGCTCCTCATTGCCATTTTTCTCTTCCGTATTCCTGTGGGATTCGCCATGGGCATCATCGGCTTCGTCGGTTTTGCCACCATCTTGAACTGGAACGCGGCCACCGGAATGCTGGGCACGGAATTGTGGAATGTCTTTTCCAAATACGGATTGACCGTTGTCCCGCTTTTCATTCTCATGGGGCAAATCTGTTTCTATTCCGGGGTCAATGAACGGTTATACAAATCCGCTTATGCCTGGATGGGCGAAATTCGCGGCGGCATCGCCATGACGACGGTTCTGGCCTGTGCCGGATTCGCAGCCATCTGCGGGTCCAATTCGGCCACGGCAGCCACCATGTCCACGGTGGCCCTGCCCGAAATGAAAAAGTTCAGATACAGCCCAATTCTCTCCACCGGCGTGATCGCGGCCGGGGCCACGCTTGGCGTGGTCATCCCCCCGTCCGTCGTCCTCATCATCATCGGGCTGCAAACCAGTCAGTCCATTGCCCAGCTCTTTGTGGGCGGCATGGTCCCGGGCGTTCTCTTGACCGTCCTTTTTCTCGGCACCATCTGGTATCTCTGCAAAAAAAATCCGGATTGGGGTCCGGCCGGACCGGCCACCACGTTTTCGGAAAAGCTCAAATCCCTGCCCGGATCAATTGAAATGGTCATCCTGTTCTTTCTGGTCATGGGAGGCCTGTTCCTCGGCTTTTTCACCCCCACGGAAGCCGGAGCGGCCGGAGCGGGATTGTCCCTGCTCATCGCCACGATCTCAGGAAAAATGTCATGGAAAAAATTCCAACTGGCCGTCAATGATTCCCTCAAGATTTCCTGCATGATTATGGTCATCATGCTCGGCGCAGTCATCTTTGGCCGTTTTCTGGCCATCACTCGCTTGCCGTTCGAGGCCGCCGGATGGGTCGCAGGGCTTCCCATCCCTCCCATGGTCATCATCGGCGTCATCTGCCTGATCTACGTCATCGGCGGCATGGTCATGGACGCGCTCGCCCTGTTGCTGGTGACCATCCCGATCTTTTTCCCGGTGGTCACGGCCATGGGATACGACCCGCTCTGGTTCGGCGTGCTCATCACCGTGGTCACAACCCTCGGAGCCATCACTCCTCCCGTGGGGGTCAACACCTTCATCGTGGCGTCCATGGCGAAAGATGTACCCATGACCGATGTCTTCAAAGGGGTCTCCTACTTTGTCGCCGCCTATGTCCTGTGTGTCGCGCTCCTGATGCTCTTCCCTGACCTGGTGACATTCCTGCCCAGACTGATGCAATAATCCGGGAGCACACCTTTTGTCCGGGTACGGACACCTTTGCTTCGGCTGCACCTTGCCAACACGGCTGGTCAACCGATACACTTGAAGCATGGCTGCCCCATTCTTGAAAAAACTGGCGAAATGGTCGCTGCTCATCACACCGTGGCTGCTCGTCCTCGTGCTGGCAACCGGTTGGGTGCTGACATCCTTTGCACCGAGGTATCTGGAAAACGAAATTCCCCGGGTCATTTCGGCGATGGGCGTGGATATCACCGAGTTTCGCATCAACCACGCCGGTCTGTTTTCTGCGGACCTCGGCCCGGTCCAAATCGGGACAGGCCCGACAGCCGTCACCTTCGCCTCGGTTCACCTGACGTACACACCAACGTCGTTGAAAGCCAAACGCGTGTCCGCCATCGAACTGGACGGGATCAGCCTGACCTGTTCGTATGAAAATGGCCGTCTCTCCCTGCCCATACTCGACCTGTTGCCGCAATCCGAATCGTCCGACACCACTGATGCCACGCTTCCCGATCTGCCGTTTGAGACGTTGACCATCCGAAACGGTACACTGCATTGTTCCATCAATGGAACTCCGCTGTCCGTCCCCTTTGAAGCCACCCTGACTCCGGGAAAAACCATGCGCACATCCCTGCGCATCCGCCCTCGCGACCAGATGGTGAATCTCTCCGGAGAACTCGGACCGACCCTGAATGATCTCGCGCTCTCCATCCAGACCAACGAATTCCATTTGGGACCATTCTCCGACTTTTTCCCGATCCCCATAGCCGGACAGGTGGACCTCGACCTCACCGGCCACATGGATCGAGCGCGTCCCGATTCCCTGACCGCCGAATTCACCCTGACATCCCGGGAAAACGATCTTTCCGGACTGGGAATCAAACTGGTCGAGACCGCAGCCCTGTCTCTCTCCGGCACCATGACAAACCACACGATCACCTTTTCCATGAAGCCCGTATCCGTGGCAGCCCCTCTGCCCGTCACGGCCGCGATTCAATCGGGCACGATCAGCCCGAATTCCCTATTCGCCCAATTCACCCTGGCCGGAGCTGGCGTTGAAATGGGCGGACGATTCGAGGCCGACAAACTCCCGGACAACCCGCACGGACTCTGGGATGTGGCCCTGACCGCCGCCAATCCTGATGACATGACCATTGAAACGGCGGGGCGCATCATCCATCTGGCTGGATTCATTTTTTCACTGCGGGGAACGGCAGGACCGGACACCGCAGACGTGGTACTCGACTGCGGCACTCGCGGCGCGGGTCTGGGCACGACCTCGATACGGACCGGGAAAATGCGCGTGACCTTGCCGCTGGCGTGGCCCGTTCCCACACGCCATACCCCGGGTCGAATGACGCTCTCCTCCGTTCGTCTCGGAGACCGCACACTCGGCAACCTGACGGGCACAGTCCGCCAGCAGGGAACCGATCTGGCCTATTCCGGCACCCTGTCCACCCGGTTGTTGCCGAATCTGCGTATTCCGTTTTCCGGGCACAGCTCCATGATCAGCAACCGGAACTTGTTGAATTTCGGGATAGAGAACTACACCCTTCCCACCGGATTTTCACCGGGGAGTCTGGTCCCGGAACTCAATGAAATCATCCTGACCGGCACACTCAATGCGGACGGGTCCATTTCCATGAACAAGGACGGCATTCACAGCCGACTCTCAGGAAATTTCTCCAACGGCGAACTGACCGTGCAAGAAGGCACCACCTCCATGACCGGCATCCGGCTGTCATTCGCCACGCCGGATCTGCTCTCCATGCGCAGCGCACCGGCCCAGACCCTTTCCTTTGACACACTTCAAGCCGGAGCCATCCTCATTCGCAATGGCCAAATCATGTACCAGCTCGAACCCGAAGGCGTGATCCTGGTGGAACAGGCCCGTTTCAATTGGGCCGGGGGACACGTGTCCAGCCGGGCATTCAGGGTGGTGCCGAAATCCGACGCATATGATGTGACCATGTTCTGCTCGGAACTCAAGTTGTCGGAAATTCTCTCCCAACTCGGATTGGCCGAGGCACAGGGGGAAGCCGCCATGTCCGGGGAACTGCCCATCACCTGGCGCGATGGAAAACTTTCGTTCAACAGTGGATTCCTCCACTCCACACCGGGACAGGGGGGGACCATCCGAGTCCGCGCCATGGACAACCTGGTGGCCGCCATTCCCGAAGGCACCCCTCAACGAGGACACATCGAATTGGCACAGGCCGCAGTGCGGGATTTCGAATACAAATGGGTTCGCATCAAGGCGGACACTGTCGGTGAAGACCTGCTGGTCCGCCTGTCCGTGGATGGCAAGCCCGCCGGGACACTGCCCTTTGTCTACAAACGAGAATTCGGCGGATTCATGCGCGTCACCGGCGACGTCAAAGGCTCGAATTTTCAGGGACTCCGTCTGGACGTCAATTTCAGCGTGCCCCTGGATCGTATTTTACTGTATAAAGACATCATGAACGTACTTGAATAGGGAGACACAGCAATGAAACCGAAACTCATGACGTTGGCGATATGTGGACTGTTTGTGGCCCTCTGGGGCTGTTCCACAAGCCACAAGGTCGAAGTCGCACCAGTGGAGGTCAAACCCATCCACATCACCATTGACGTCAACGTCAAGGTGGACAAGGAACTGGACGACTTCTTTTCTGACATCGACGAAACCCCTGTCGCCACACCGGAGGCACCCAATGCGCAATAACACACGACTCATCATCCTCACGGCCCTTGTTGTCTGCCTGGTGGGCAGCGTCGCTTTCGCCGGTCCGCTCAAGGACCGTATCATGGCCCGAAAACCGGCCGTTGCCGCCCTGCTCGCTGACGGAACCGTCGGCGAAAACAATCAGGGACTCCTCGAGTTCAGAGGCCCCCGAAAACAGGCTGACGTGGTCGCGGCGGAGAACAAGGATCGCACCACCGTGTATCAGGCCATTGCCAAGAAAACCGGCACTTCACCACAAGTGGTTGGCCAACGCCGTGCGGCCAAGGTCGCTCAATCCGCCCGACCCGGGACATGGATTCAAGACGCAAACGGACGCTGGTCCACCAAATAATTCATCCATCAAACGACAGGGCGGCGATATGGCATCTCGACATATCGCCGCCTTCGCTTTAGGTTCTCCCCATGCCAAAAGCTCAATTCATCACGGTGTCCGACGCCGAATCCGGTCAGAAACTCCTGCAATATCTCGAACGACGGTTAACCGGAGACGTTCCGAAATCCGCCATCCAGAAATGGATTCGCAAGGGACAGGTCCGCGTGGACAAGGGGCGCAAGAAGCCCTTTGACCGAATAACCGCCGGGCAAATCGTCCGAATCCCTCCCTACACTCCAGGTGCAATCTCGGCCACGGTGACGACCGGCACACTCAAGATCGTGCATGAAGACGAATCCATCATGGCCATCGCCAAACCCGCCGGATTGGCGGCCCATGGCGGGGACAAGATCACGGATTCCGTCACGGCCCGATTGCGGTCCAGCCATGCGGACGCCGCATTCATGCCGACACTGGCCCACCGGCTGGATAGGGATACCTCGGGCCTGCTGCTCGCGGCCAAGACGTATGAAGCCCTGCGAACGCTCAACGACTGTTTTGCTGCGGGAAAAGTGGGCAAGCTCTACCTTGCCTGGGTTCAGGGAATATGGGCCGAAAAAGGCACCGTGCTTTTGGAAGACCGTCTGGGAAAAAACGGCGCACCCGGACAGGAGAAGGTCCACACCGGCACGGGGAAAACCGCCAAGGCCCTGGTCACGGGGCTGATTTCGAACCATGCACACAGTCTTGTCGCCATCCAGTTGCTCACCGGACGAACCCACCAGATTCGGGTCCAACTGGCCGCACGCAATCACCCGGTGTGCGGCGATCACAAATACGGACAGTCCAAAAAACGCACGACCATGCGACTGCATTGCGCGGCCATGCGCGTCATGAAGACGACCATCACCCTTGCCCCAAACTGGTCCGGCTCATGGGACGTCCCATCTGATATCTTTAAACAGGCCTTATGCCTGTTGGACGACGCGTGACCCTATTGCAAAATCATGTGGATATTTTCATCCGCACTCGCATCAAAATCGGCCAGCATGTCAAACCGCTCGGCCATAACTTCATCAAGTGATGTCCAATCTTCACACAAGGATTCATCGGTCGTGGGTGTCTGCAACTTGACCGCGGACACCACATCCGTATCCAATGTCGTGACATAGGTACGAACCAATTTGCAGTACGCGCTCTGAAAAATTGTCTTTGGCGGATATTGCCTGGTGCTCGAAGCCGGAGCGTCCAGCGTAAACCCGATCAAATCCTCGAATTCGGCACGCGGCATCTTTGACACGAGAATGACGGATTCGTCATCCGCACGATACAGGAAGCCATGAAAATCCGTTCCCTTGAAATCCCGCTTGATAAATGAGTCATAGGTATACGCGCTCCCTATTTCCACGATCACGGTCTGGCCGGTCCGGGCCGAGGTATACACGACCCGGTTGTCGTCCCTGGCCTCATGCACCGGACCTTTTGCCGCACATCCAATGATGAACACCACTAGCATCAGAGGCACCAGTCTTGCTATCACACGCATGGTCATCTCCTTATTTCCAGCCAATCACTTCGTACCCCTTTTCTCGCAGGCACTTGGTGACAAAATTCTTGTGAATGGACGTCGGATCACCGGACTTACTGGCCTGATAGACCGTTGATCCTGCCGCAGCAGCACCAGCCGAAGCCCCGGCGGTTCGCAAAACGTCGTTGCCCATGATCGCCCCAAAAACAGCCCCGGCAGCCGCAGCCACACCAGCGGACGTGGCCACATTTTTCGCGGCTTCACCAGAATCATTGGCACTGGCTCCAGCGGCTTCGGCCTTCATGATGCAATCATCAATATCTGCCTGCGCCACCTGCATCCCCACGGAATCCAGATGAGTATTGGGATACAACACAGGTCGCTTGGGACCACATCCGACGACACACAGCACCAATCCAACCATCAGTAAAAAAAGGCAAATCCGTCTTCGTCCCATTGTGCAACCTCCTCAAGGAATCTTTCGGATACTTACGTATATACCACTTGGGCCACGGGGAAAAGCCCTCCGCACGCAATGATTTGCACATCCTTGCGCCCCCAAGGGCAAATACGTATATAGACATAGTCTAGAAACTTGAACACACTTGACGCAAGGAGTCTTCCATGCACCGTTTTTTCCCCATATTCATACTCATGCTGACCATTGCCTTCGGGGCTGTCCTTCAAGGGTGCGCCGTCTATGACGTTGCCGTCGAAGAACGCAATGCCAGTCAATGGGCCGATGACAAATCCATTTCCTTTGTCATAGAAAAAGAATTCCTGGCCGATGACATGGTCAAATACCTCGATTTCGATGCCTACAGCTATGAAGGCCACGTCTACATCATCGGCGAGTACGAAAGCCGCGCGCAAGTCGACCGGGCCGTACAGATCGCCAAGGCGACCGAAGGGGTCAAGACTGTCACAACCTACGTCTTGCCCAAACGCGCCCATGACTACTGCGGGACCACGGACAGCCTGGACATTTACGCAAAACTCAAGGAAAAACTCATCAGGGACAAGGATATCTGGTCCACCAACATCGAATTCGAAGTGGTGCAATGCAATGTCGTCCTGGTGGGCCTGCTCGGCAGTAGCGGTGAAATTTCACGGGCCATCGGACACGCCAAAAGCGTTCCCGGCGTCCGCAATGTCAAATCATTCCTGAAAGTCAAGAGGTAGGCACCATGAGCGACGCCATACGCCACCGTATCGCCCGCTCCTGTCTGCTGCTCTGCACGATGATGACCGTCACCCTGCTTGCAGGGTGCGGGACCACCTCTATCGCACCGCCGCCCCCGGAGAGGGTCCCCCACCTTCAACCGGCGTCGCCCAAGGCCGCGTCCGTTGTGCGGACCGCACGGGTCTTGATTGGGTACCCGTACCGATGGGGTGGCCACACCCCTGAAGTCGGATTCGATTGTTCCGGGCTGGTCTGGTTCGTGTACCGGCAAAACGGCATTGCCCTTCCCCGGGTGTCATGGCAGCAATTCCACGCAGGACAACCAATCACCCGACAAAATATCCAGCCGGGCGACCTGATCTTCTATGACGTCAGTGCCTCGCGAAAATCTCTGCACGTCGGCATCGTCACGGACCGAGGTACCTTTGTCCACGCCCCCAGTTCCGGCAAGAAAGTCATGGAATCCAGTCTGTATTCTCCCTATTGGAGACAGCACTATCTCGGTACTCGTCGTATCCTTTAGCGTTCATCCTTTTTCGATTTCCATTTCGTGCGGGAAAACATGTCCCGAAATGACCGAACGGATTTCCCGACCGAGTGTCCGGCCGATCGAATCACGCCTTTGGTCCGGTCAGCCCCACCATCCACGGTCTTCACGACCGACCCGAGTTTGTCAGTCACTGTCTGGGCGGACTGTTCCACCTTTCGAATGGACCGCTTCACGCCGTTGGCAGCGGTATCCACCACCTGCTCGGTGGTTTTGGCAATGGATTGTGCCCCATGCTTCACTGATCGGGCCGACCCGGTCACGCCATTCTTGACCGCTCTGGCCGAACCTGTCACCCCCTGCTTGACCGCTTTGGCCGAGCCTTTCACTCCACGGCCGACGGACTGTGCCGAAGAAGACACCCCCCGGCCCACGGATTTGGCCCCGGAGCCAACAGTTCCAGCCGCTCCGGTCACGGACGCCCCCATGGTCTTGACCGCTTTTTTCGCACCTTTTTTCATGGCGCGAGTCGATCCCTTGAGCAACAAGGCCGTCACTTGCGTCACGGTCTCGCCACTGATGGACATGAACATTTTCGACGCTTCCAATGTGGCACAGCGGCGCATACGTCCCTTGGAATCCAGATCAAGACTCATGTAATTCCGGGCCACGATGCCGCACCGCATGGTCAGCAAGGCATTGGTCGAACCACTCAAGATGGATGCGGTCACGGTTCCGGCAATGGCCTCGGCCCCGGGCATGGCCCCCACCGCAGAACTGGCGATCATCGGGCCCATCAATTCGTGGATCGATTCTTCAATGCCGAATTCCTCAATACTCCCGGCCAAAAACGACGTGGCCGCAATATTCGCATACAGATTGATAAGTTCTCGATAATGCGGACGCTGATTGTAAATTTTAGAAATACGCCATGCCAAACGAGAGATGAGAAACAGCACGACCAAGGAATCGAGCCGACCATTTTGCGACACCGCCGTGCCGATGAAAACCCGCTTTGCGGTGCTGCGAATCTCCTGATTTGCCCGGTCCCGCAACAGGGCAAGCCCGGCGTCCAGATCGGATGCATCCGCGACCCGAACCGCCGCCTCTTTCAAAAGACGATTCTTGCCCAGCCGCTTGACCAGGGTCTGACGGAATTTGACCATCTCCTCGGGCGAGGGGTCGGCGTGCACCATCATGGGGCGGGGGCGCAACAAGGCAGCCGCCACGAGCCAACCGAATGAGATGATGACGACAATCAACAGGCTCCAGAAAACCCACGGAGCCGCTTCCGCATTGATCCGCCCTGCAAATTCGGACAAGCCGACAATGCAATCGTATATGAAGGCGAAAAACGCCCCAATGATGATGACACCCACAAGCGTCACAAAATGACGCATCTGCCTGGACACATTTCCCTCCATGCCATGGTGCTCTCCATGCTTTCCGGCCCACGATCAGACCTGTGCTTCAAGCCCTGCCCGTACCGCTGAAAAAACGGAATTTCAAGGGTGTGCAACGTTCACCACAAAAAAACTCAAGCCCACGAAGTCGAAACCATGTGGACTTGAGCAAAAACGTGCAGTGAACAACGACCTGTCTAGTCGTGATGAACCAATGGTTTGTAATACATACCGATCTTGATGCGATCCGTGGAGTACTGACTTTTCAGCTTGATCTTGAGATCATCGGTCTCCCATTGATAGACATCCCAATTATCGACCTTTTTGTGATTCGGAACACCATAGGAGTCCATCAGGATGGTCACCACCTTTTTCACATCCTTGGCCTTGTCGATTTCAACCAGTGTCGAATAGAGCCTGCCATCCCGAAAACCATACGTCACTTCTCCCTGTTCCACGGCAAAGATGCCGCACGGATCGACCCGGGTGACGGAATAATATTTCACCCCGCTGACAGTATGGGAATAGGTGATCTGCTCCACGGCGGAAATAGGCTCACCCCAGGGGATGGCGTTGCACTCCTCCTGGGCAAAGGCTGATGAGGCAATGACAAATGTCAGCAGGGCAACGAAAACAACGATGCGTCTTTTCAAACCAGTCTCCTTGGTCTTTGGTTCATGTCTCGATGCAATCAGGTGCTCAAAAATCAAGCAGCTCCGTCATGTGTTGGTCTTGGTTCCTTTATAGGTAAAGGCCTTTTTATCCATGGTGTAATACGATCCACGATCAATGCCAATGGCCTTTCCGCAGGGACAAAACACCTTGCCGCCCCGTTCTTCCATGTTCCACACCTTTCTGATGCGGTCCTTGTGGCAGCGATGCACTTCCCCCTGACCGATCTTGAAGTACTTCCATAATTTGCGACGACACGCCGAACATTTCAGTGTGAGCATGATTGCATCGTACCCTACAGAAAGATTCTCGTAAACGGGGAGTCTCCCCCTCATGAAAAAAGAGGACACGATGCATGACCGCGTCCTCTTTGAATACTGCGTGTTCTGAAACAGATTAGTCTGATTCCGCCACGAACCGATAGTCCGACCGCAATGTTTCGGCCTTGTCCGCATTCTCATCCAGCCACCCGAAACGGTCCGCCGGAGCCGCGTCGAATTTGGCCACGTACGGTTTGATATCCAACAATGGTGTGCCGTCGAGCACGTCAATACCGCGCACGCGCAACCGATTGCCGTCAATGGATTCCAGCCGGACAACGGACATGCCGATCATGTTTGGCCGACGGGGCGCACGGGTAGCGAACAAGCCGCGCGGTACGGTGTCCATGAAGGGGGTGACCTTCAGCTTGAAATCCGTATTTTTATGGAAATGGTATACCAGATGGATATGAGAAAAACCATCCAGATCATCCAGCCCTTCAACCAATTCCTCGTTGATCTCTATTTCACCGACAACGTCTCGCGCTCCGGTGGGTTGGATGGGCATATCGTCCAATGAAGTGAACGGCGTATGAATCACACCGATGGGCGTACAGCATATGGGTTCCATAATCGGGTCTCCGTCTTTTTTCAGGCCAATGTCACATTTGCCGCCTTGACGCCAAGGCACAGTTCCTCGTTTCGATGAAGGTCCAATTCCTGAAATGCACTGGCTGTAATGACTGCGGGGATACAGACTCCCTGCGATCGAAACGACAAGTGATACAAGATACCTTCCTGATAATAATCTTCCAGCGTCGCGTCCACCAGGTTCTGAATCGAGGACTGACTCGGCCGCTGACGAAAAACCATGACGTTTTCCGGTCGCAAGAAGACCCGTACAGCATCCCCGCTCCGAGCGGAATCCACAGAATGCAGAATCACCCCGCCCACGTCAATCTGGCAACACCCGTTGGCACCGGGCAGCACGGTCCCCTCGAACATCCTCGCCCCCACGAAGTCCGCCACAAACCGATTGTTCGGTCTGTTGAACACTCCGTAGGTGGTATCAAGCTGCTCCAGACATCCGTTGCGCATAATGGCCACTTTATCGGCCAATGCCCAGACATCATCCATATCATGCGTGATGTGGAGCACAGTCAAATCCTGTTCAGCCATGATCTGCCGGAGCAATGCCCGGGTAGTGTGGCGAGTCTGCGGGTCCAGAGCGGACAAGGGTTCATCCATGAGCAAAAGTCGTGGTTCAACCACCAACGCACGCGCTAGGGCGGCCCGCTGCTGTTCTCCGCCGGATAACGTCCCGGGTTTACGATGCAGGACATGGTTGATATTGAGGGCGTCGGCCATCTTCATGATCTTGTCCTTGCGGCTGTCCGCGTCCGAATCCACCTTTTTCAAACCGTATTCGATATTCTGAAAGATGTTCTTATGCGGCAACAGCGCGTAATCCTGATACACGATGCCGATACGTCGCTTTTCCGGCGGGTCGTCCGTGATATCCCGACCATCGAGAAAAACCCGCCCCTTGGCCGGGTGATAAAACCCGATGATGCATTCCAGCAGAATGGTCTTTCCAGACCCGGTTGGTCCCATGACCGTCAGGTATTCGCCACGGTCAAACTCCAGAGACACGCCCTTGAGCGAGAATTCTCCGAGATCGATGTGCATATCTTCAACACGCAGAAAACTCATAATTTGGCCTCAGTCTTTTCAAAAATGAAAATGGCGATAAAGGAAACACCGATAAGCATGATGCCGCTGGTCAGGGCCATTCCCATATTGCCGTAGGAAATGTTCAGGTACAGGGTGATGGGCAGTGTTTCCGTCCGCATGTAGGACCCGCCAGCCAGAATCAACACGGTCCCGAAGGTTCCGATGCACCGGGCAAAGGCGATGACCGTGGACGCGAGAATGCCGCTTCCGGCCAAGGGAATTGTCACCCGCAGAAAGGTTTCGAACTGGCTGTATCCCAGACTTCTGGACACGAACTCCATCCGGGGATTGATATAGTCGAACGTGGACTTCATGATCCGCACCGAATACGGCAGAGCCGTGAAAAACTGCGCGGCAACCACGCCCTTTTTGGTGAACACGAAATCCAATCCCAGAGCGTTCAATGCCGTGCCGATCGGTGTCTTTCCGAACAACAGCAACAGACACAATCCAAGGACCAGCTCAGGAAAGGCCACGGGGAGATCGATGATCGTCTTGACCACCCCTTTACCCCAAAAATCCAGCCGGGACAGGGTGTAGCCGATGGGCAACGCGAACAGCATGACCAGTATCGTTGAAATCAGTCCGGTCACAAGCGAGAGACGCAGTGACAACTGCATCTCCTCACTCCAGATATTGGTCAGGATGTCGTCAAGAGTCGGAACCGCCAACAGGGCACCGATCGCGCACAACAGGAAGAAGGTGATAAAAAATGAACTGAGCAGCAATCCCGCCCTGAAAGGCGTTATTTTTCGCATGGTTCAAATCCCCATTTCTGCCAGACGACAAGCCCTTCGGCGGACGCGATGTACGCATTCAGTTCAAGCGCGAGAGGATTGTCCTTGGCAGACACATGCACAGCGGTGGGGATGGTTTTGATCATGTTGTGCTTCTTCTCGATACGCACGACCTGCACCTTGCCCCGGCCCTCGGCCCAGGTGGTCACGTCCAGCCAGTTGATGGCGGCGTCTGCCTGCTCCAGAGCGGTATAAATCAACAACTGATTGCAGGTAGGCGCATAGACAACCACATTGGGCGTCACTTTTTCCCACAGACCAGCCTTGGTCAGCATTTTTTTCGAGACCTTGCCAATGGCCGCGGCCTTGGGGTCGCACAACGCGACTTTGACACCGGGACGTTCCAGATCGGCCAGTCCCTGAATATTGGCAGGATTGCCAGCGGGAACCACAATCACGGGCACATGTTTGACAATGGGCTTCACGCTCGCTTCATACACCCACCCATTCTTGATGGCGTCACGGGTATATTTCTCGGCACCGGGAATAAAGACATCACAGGTCTGACCCACGCCGAGCATCCCGAAAATTTCGCCGGAACTGCCGTAATGCACATCGATATGCACATTGTGCGCGGCCTCGAAATTCCGCCGCAATTCTTCCATGGGCTTCATGAGTCCGGCCCCGGCAAAAATCCGCATATTTTCGGCATAGGCATTGGACGTGAAACCAATCATGGCACAACAAAAGACACACAAAAAGATCGCAGGCTGCAAACAGCGGCGCATAGTCATAACTCCCCCAAAAATGTTCTCTGAATGACGTTCAATTCCACCAGATTTCATACCGCCATGAAACCATCACACATCCACGCACCGATTCCCTCATACCACCTGGCTCGACACGCGAACTCTTCATAAATACGACATATTACATAGTTAATATGCTGTCATGAACATAATGCATCGCCCAAAAAACGGCAAGACCCATTTCCTGCACCGGGAAATAACACGCACCGCAAAGGTATGGAAAAGACAGAGAAAAACGGACCGCACAACCGAATCGCCGAGATCACACTCAACCGCTCAGGACAGCCCACAGAGACCGATCTACGCCATCAACGCACGGGTCAGACAGAACTGGATCGTCTAGACCTGTTCGAAATGCACGGTATCGATTTCCGGGAAATCCCCCAACGTCTTGGCGATTCCGGCCTGAAGGAATGAATCAACCCACCAAAAAATATTGTTCTTGCGAACCTGTTCCCGCAAGTGGACCATGTGGTGGGACCGAACTTCCTTGCTCCAGTGAAAGGCTCGATGCAGTCCTTTGGCAACCCCGTCCATATCATAGGGATTGACCAGATAGGCGTGTTCCTGAAGCTGGGCAGCCGCCCCGGCAAATTCGCTCAGGACCAGCACACCATCTTCAGAATTGTTGCAGGCACAATATTCCTTGGCCACGAGGTTCATCCCGTCACGCAATGGAGTGACCAGCCCGATATCTGCCGCCGCATAATACGCGACCAGATCCTCATGGGACAGACTGCGATAATGATAATGGACCGGTACCCAGCCGGGCATGGAGAATTCACCATTGACCCGCCCGACCAACTGTTCAATCTCGGTGCGCAGGTCCTTGTATTCATCCACTTCCTCGCGACTGGGAACAGCAATTTGCACGAAATTCATCCGTCCCTTGAGATCGGGATACCGTCGCAACAGGTTCTGAATGGACCGGATTCGTTCGGGGATTCCCTTGGTGTAGTCCAATCGATCAACACCGAGAATGATCTTTCGATGTCGCAAGGCTTCCTTGAGTTCAAAGGCCTTTCGGACCACATTGGGCTGTTTGGCCAAATCGGAAAATTGATTGTAGTCAATGGAAATGGGAAAGGCGCCGACCCGAAAGTGCCGATTGCCCGTATGGACCGTGACCACCGACCCGCATCCGTCCACCCGGGTCTCGGGCATGATCCGTTGCAGACAGCCCACGAAATTTTTACGGTCCTGAATGGTCTGAAATCCCACGAGATCATAATCGATCAAGGCCTGAAGCACCTTGCGCCGCCATGGGAGCTTCATGAAGATGTCCGGCGGAGGAAATGGAATATGGAGGAAAAAACCGATATTTCGTTTCACGCCCATGCTTTTCAGGAAAAAGGCCTGATGCATGAGATGGTAATCCTGAATCCAGATGTAATCATCCTGATCTGACTTGCGCGCCACGACCTCGGCAAACTTGAAATTCACATCCAGATACGCTCGCCAATATTCGGGATAGAAACGACATCGGGTTTGCAGATCATGAAACAGGGGCCAGATAATCTCGTTGGAAAAACCATAATAATACCCGTCCACATCATCCTGCGTCAAAGGGACAGTACACAACTCGTAACCGGCTTCATTTGAAAAATCCGCCAAAAGACCGTCCACATCCATAGCAGGATCAGCAGCACCGGACCAGCCGATCCAGACACCGCCCCGATTCTTCAACACCGGAGCCATGGCCGTGATCAGGCCACCGGAACCGGCCTTCACTGTCCACTGACCATTGTCCTTTTTGAGTGCTGCGGGAAGGCGGTTCGAAACAACCACCAATTTCTGCATTCCTGATTCCATTGCGCATCTCCCATTCAGGCATGAAGAAAGGATTTTCTCCATTAACTGCTCAATACCGCTCTTTGCGCGGTATTTCAACCATCCACGAAAATCAGGTTTGCAAAAATTTTGGCGGCCACCTGTTGACAAGAGGCACCACGTACTTACCTCTTGGCGCAGTTGACATTACACGCCGCACGTTGTTGTGGTGAATACATCATAAGGAGATACTTTCATGGGTTTGAAACCATTGCATGACCGCGTCATCGTCAAGAGGAAGGAAGAAGAGGAAAAGACCGCCGGGGGCATCTACATCCCTGATTCTGCCAAGGAAAAGCCGCAAAACGGCGTTATCATGGCAGCTGGTCCCGATTGCAAAACCGTCAAGGACGGCGACATCATCTTGTTCGCCAAGTATGCTGGAAGCGAATTCTCCATGGACGGCGACGAGCTGGTCATCATGCGGGAAGACGACATCCTCGGCGTCTTTGCATAAGTCTGTCACCGAAGGCTGTTGCTGCAACGCTTCAAACGAATCGGTCCTGCGGGAACAACACCGCCTGAACCTGATTCCTTTTCACACTCGCACGCAGCCTCTTGGAACGACTCGGATTTTTTCAAGTTAACTCACAAATTTCACAGGGAATAAACAATGGCGAAAGCAATTGATTACAAAGCAGTTGCCCGCGAGGGCATGCAAAACGGCGTGAACATTCTGGCCAACGCCGTCAAGGTCACTCTCGGTCCCAAGGGCCGCAATGTCATGCTGGAAAAAACCTGGGGAGCCCCCCAGGTCACCAAAGACGGTGTCACCGTCGCTGAAAAGATCGACCTGGAAGACAAACTCGAAAACATGGGTGCCCAGATGGTCAAGGAAGTTGCTTCCAAGACCAACGAAATCGCCGGTGACGGAACCACCACTGCCACCGTGCTGGCACAGTCCATTTTCAACGAAGGCGTGAAGCTGCTGGCCGCTGGCCGCAACCCCATGTCCATCAAACGCGGCATCGACGTTGCGGTTGAAGCGCTGGTCAAAGAATTGGATTCGCTGTCCACACCGATCAAAAAAAGCTCTGAAATCGCTCAAATCGGTGCCATTTCCGCCAACAACGACATGACCATCGGTGAAATTCTGGCCGAGGCCGTGGAACGTGTTGGTGACAACGGCGTCATCACTGTCGAGGAATCTCAGGGGCTGTCCACCCATCTGGACGTTGTTGAAGGTATGCAGTGGGATCAGGGTTACCTCTCCCCGTACTTTATCAACGACGGCGACAAGCAGTCAGCGGTATACGAAAATCCGTTCATCCTGTTGTCCGAAGGAAAAATCTCCAACATCAAGCCGCTGGTTCCCATTTTGGAAGCCGTGGCCAAAGCCGGTCGCCCGCTGCTCATCGTCGCCGAGACGATCGAAAACGAGGCCCTTGCAGGTCTGACCATCAACGCCATGCGCGGCTCCCTGAAAGTCTGTGCCGTCAAGGCCCCGGGTTTTGGCGACCGCCGCAAGGACATGATCCGCGACATCGCCATCATGACCGGTGCGAACCCTGTCTCCGAAGACACAGCCGTGACACTGGAATCCATCCAGCCCAATGACTTTGGTACCGCCAAAAAAGTGGTTGTTGACAAAAACACCACCCTGATCGTTGACGGAGCCGGAGACAAGGACGTTGTTGCCCGACGGTGCGAAGAGATCATGAACATGGTCAACAACGCTTCCAGCGACTACGACCGCGAAAAATTGCAGGAACGCCTGGCCAAGATGGTCGGTGGCGTTGCCGTCGTCAAAGTTGGAGCACCGACCGAAATCGAAATGAAAGAGCGCAAGGACCGCGTTGACGATGCCCTGAACGCCACTCGCGCTGCCGTTGACGAAGGTGTTGTTGCCGGTGGTGGTACCGCTCTGGTTCGCGCCGGAAAGGCTCTGGCCTCCCTCAAGGGTGAAAACGACACCGAACAGGCTGGTATCGACATCGTGGCCCGTGCCATCGAAGAGCCTCTGCGTCAGATCGCCAATAACTGCGGTCTCGAAGGCACCGTGATTGTCGAGAAGGTCAAAGCCCTCAAAGGCAACAACGGTTTCAACGCCGCGACAGGCGAGTATGACGACCTGGTCAAGGCCGGTGTCATTGACCCGAAAAAAGTGACCCGCATCGCCTTGCAGAACGCTGCATCCGTGTCCAGCATGTTGCTGACCACCGAATGCGCCATCTCCGAGGCAGTGGTTGAAGACGAAGATTAATCGTCACACTCACTGACATTCTCAGGCCGGACGCCTTCGCGTCCGGCCTTTTTTTGTGTATTGAGATGGTATCCCACCACCCAAGGAGACCCAACCATGGCTTTTCTTATGCGGCACCATGTCAAGAACTCCCTTTCTTCGTTGTTTTCTCTTTAATTAGGCCAGGCTTCACCCTCGCCTTATGGCGTATTAGTAATGTATTCCTTTTCTTATTCGTGCTCTGCGGCAC